>JAJDAS010000092.1 GCA_029261755.1 Nitrospinia bacterium | reverse complement strand
TGGGGTGTGTGGGACCGGAATGGGAGCTTTGGCGCGTCTGATGAAAAGTCGCGGGTATGAAGTGAGCGGTTCGGATGAAGCGGTCTACCCTCCCATGAGTGATTTCTTAAAAGAATGGGGTATCCCGGTCCGTGAAGGCTTTAAAGCATCCAATTTATCTCCGACTCCTGACCTGGTTATTGTGGGGAATGTGATGGGTAGGCATCACGAAGAGGCGAAGGCGCTTTTAAATAGCCGAATTCCTTATCTTTCTTTTCCGGAAGGGGTTTATGAGTTTTTTTTAAACTCCAAACACCCTATCGCCGTATGTGGAACTCATGGCAAAACCACCACCACCGGACTTCTATCATGGCTTTTTCGTTCTGCGGAAATGGACCCGGGCTTTTTTTTCGGAGGAATACTGAAAGGATTGAATGTAAGCTCCCATGACGGCAAGGGGGATTATTTCGTTATCGAAGGAGACGAATACGATACGGCTTTTTTTGATTCCAGACCGAAATTTGCCCACTATCACCCCGAAATTGCCATCGTCAATGGAATTGAGTTCGATCATGCCGACCTTTACCAAGACCTTGGCGAAATGAAAACGGCTTTTTCGCAGCTTGGGGAAAACCGAAGGCAAGGGAGTTGGATTGTTTTTCACGGGGACGATGAAAATTGCCGGGAGCTATTTGGGGCGTTGGAGCAAGTGGAAACATTTGGGTTTGGCAAAAACAACCACTGGTCGGCAAAAAACCTGATTGCCAGGCCGGAAGGAACTTTTTACGAGTTGGTTTGCAACTCAACGGACAGTGAAGAAATGTTCCTCCCTCTTTGGGGAAAACATAACGTTTTGAATTCCCTGGCGGCCATTGCTGCGGGTCACCGGGCAGGCATGACTATGGAGGAAATTCGTAAAGGATTGAAGACCTTTCCAGGGATGAAGAGGAGGCAGGAGGTCTTTTATTCCGGAAATGGTATTATGCTTATTGATGATTTTGCCCACCACCCCACCTCTGTGAGAGAAACCATCGCTGCGGTTCGAGAGCATAACCCGGACGCCGCTCTCCTGGCTCTTTACGAGCCGAGAAGTAATACCAGCCGCTCCGACATTTTTCAAGAGGAGTACGAGCGCGCTTTTGATAAGGCGAACAAAGTGATGCTGTACAAGCCGATCCAAAAAAATACCCGGCTTTTGAAGGATCAGCCTTTTTTGGATATAAGCTTGCTAGCCGATAAGGTACGAGAAAAAACGCCTTGTGTGGCGGTCTCGGAAAAAGAAGAGCTATTCAATGTAGTTGCCGAAGAAATCAAGGAAAGAAATCCGAAAAGTCCCCTCGTTGTCCTGATCATGAGCAATGGAAAATTCGAAGGAATTTACAAAGCGCTCCCGCGAATGATTTAAAAAATCTTCCACTCCTTGGCCTTGGCCTCAGCCTGAGTAGTCACAACTTTATGGAAGTTCCTTCAACAGCGCAATAGCATTCTATATCCAGATTGCGTTCTTCAAAATAGCGCTTTCCAAAAGCCTCTTTTTCTTCTATCTGCTCATCGTTGTGGTCTGGGCTGTGGTGCGATAAACATAAACTTTTTACTTTTGCCTCGGCGGCCAATTTACATACCTCGGAAATCGGTGAATGTCCCCATCCGACCTTGGTTGGGTATTCATCGTCGAAATAGGTTGAGTCGTGGATCAACACATCTACCTGGTCCAGAAAACTGACAAGCTTTTGCCTCCCGTGGTTGTCACGCTTTTGAATATTTTCCGGGACGAGTTCGTTGTCCGTAATATAGGCCACCGATTTTCCATTGGAATTTATGGCCTTATAGCCAAGCGTGATCCCGGGATGATTGAGCAGTAAAGTTTTTACCACAAGCCCCTCTACTTCATACTCTCCCTCCGTAATTTCATTGAAATAAACCCTTGAGGCAAACTCTTTCATAGTAATGGGGAAATAGATGCTATCCATTTGGTCGCTGATTACTCTCCGGAGACTGAGGCTTCCATGGGAGGAACCGTAAACCACCACTTCATTTCCTTGCATATAGGCCGGAGCGAAAAAAGGAAAGCCGTTAATATGGTCCCAATGGGGGTGTGTTATGAAAAGGTGGATTTTGTACCGCTTTTTTGTGGAGGCTAAATAACGTCCGAGTTCCGTAATACCGGTGCCGGCGTCAAAAATCACTACTCGATCCCGATTCAGTTCCAAGGAAACACAAGAGGTGTTTCCGCCAAATTTCAGGGTTCCCTGGCCCGGTGTAGTCAAGGTCCCCCGGGTTCCCCAAAAAGTAAGCTTTACTTCCTCCTTTATGACCTTATCAATGATTCCAAAAAGTTCTTCAAAATCTATGGGTTTCACCAAAAAAGCCTGCGCCCCCATTTCATGCGCTCGATTTTTATCGAATTCAAAAGATTTTGCGCTGACTACGATGATCTTTGTATTTCTCAACTCCTTCCTGTCTCTCACTTGCTTCATTATTTCAAAACCATCGATGCCGGGCATCTGGAGGTCTGTCACCAGTAAGTCTGGTTCGAATGTCTCGATTTTTTCCAGAACCTGGCGGCTATCTTCCATGGCCAGGGTCTCATATCCCTCTTTTTTTAAACGGCTTTCTATGATTTGCAGCACCATTTTATCATCATCGATGATAAGTATTTTTTTTCCCATTAGGAGGTCCTTCACGGATATCTATTAATGCAATAAGTCATGGTACGCAAAATCTCTAGCGGCCATAATAAAAAAGCAGAGTATTTTGCCGAGAAAACACCCAAAAAAAGTCATATTTTTGGGTGTTGCCAATCGCCGCTATTTAAACAGAATAATGGACTAAAATCAATGAAAAATAGTGCTTTGTAAAGAAAAAGGCTTTTGATTTCAGGTAAATGGCCCAATTTTCCCTCCGGCAAGCTATTTTCATCCTACTATTGACCCCAAAAACTGGAGAGGAAGGTTCCATTCGCAACCGGTTTGATAAGCCGGTTGACTGGTTGGAGACAAAAAGGATATGATCATAAACTTGCCGAAAAATACCGAATCACCGCACATTCCCACGGAAAATTTTCGTTGATTTGGATAGCTGGATTTTATCAAAATTGGAAGGGAATAACCGTTGGAATATAAAGTAAAGCTCCAGGTTTTTGAAGGGCCGTTGGACCTGCTTTTGCACCTGATTAAAGAGCAAAAACTGGATATTTATGATATACCGATAGCCGAGGTCACCAAGCACTATCTGGAATATCTTGATTTGATGGAAACCCTGAACCTGGATATTGCCGGTGATTATATGGTCATGGCGGCGGAGCTTGCCAGAATTAAGTCTAAGATGCTCCTTCCGGTGGAAGAAACCGAGGAGGAAGAAGATGGGAGTGGGCCTGATCCCAGGGCGGAACTGGTTGAGAAATTGTTGGAATACAAAAAATATAAGGAAGCCGCTCAGGAGTTCAGGGCATTGGAGTTGAGGCAAAAAGAAATATTCACGAGAAAACCGGATATCTCGCAATTCACGGGTGAGGAAGAAGAGGAGTTGGATGTCACTATCTTTGACCTGCTTAATGCCTTTCAAAAGGTGCTCAAAACCGTTTCTTACCAGGCCGATTACGAAATCACCTACGAAATTATGTCGGTGGCGGAAAAAATGAATCACATCACGGAGGTTCTGGAAAACAACACCATGATCACTTTCGAGGAGCTTTTTGTCGGAGCGGCAAACAAGATGGAGATTGTAACCTCCTTTTTGGCTCTTCTGGAATTAGTAAAACTGGGTGTTTTAAAAGTGCGGCAATTAAAACGCACATCAGCAATCAATATTTTAAAGGTGGTTGAAGAGGAGAAAGAAGTTGAAGCAGAAAAAGCTTAAAGCAATTATTGAAAATCTTTTGTTGGTAGCCGACCAACCCATTTCGCTGGAAAAATTCATCAAAATTTTCCAATTGGAGTTTGAAAGGGAAGAGATCAAATCCGCCCTGAAAGAGCTTATTGAGGAATATGCGGAACGTAACCTCCAAATACAGGAAGTTGCCGGAGGTTACCAGCTGTGCACCAAAATGGAGTATTCCGATTGGGTAAGAAAATTTTACAAACTTGATAAGGGAGCAAAGCTTTCTCCTGCTGCACTGGATACGCTCTCCATCATAGCCTACAAGCAGCCCATTACCAGAGCGGAAATCGAAGATATCCGTGGTGTTGATTCGGGGGGAGTAGTCAAAACCTTGTTTGAAAGAAAACTGTTGCGGCTCATGGGCAGAAAACAGGTAATCGGCCGCCCAATTTTGTATGGAACTTCTAATAAGTTTCTGGAGTATTTCGGATTGCGGGACATTTCCGAACTTCCCACCTTGAAGGAATTCGCAGAAAAGAGCGATGAAGAAATCCTGCCTTTACAGGCCGACCTTCCGTTTGAGCAGGGAACCGACTCTGCTCCCGAAGAAGACGAAGAGCTTTATGAGGGAGAAACTGATTCGGTTTCAAAAGAGATAGAAGAACCGCTTGAAGAAGAAATAGGTTCTGCTCTTGTGGAGGAAGGACTTCCAGAGGAAGAAGCCGACTCTGCTCCCGAAGAGGATGGAGAGCTTCATGAGGGAGAAACTGATTCAATTTTAGAAGAGATGGAGGAACCGCTTGAGGAGGAAACAGGTTCTATTCCTGAAGAGGCAGATCTTCCCGAAGAAGAAGCCGATTCCGCCCCCGAAGAAGAAAACTAATATTTAGGGGCTGATTTATAGTTCCGCCTTTAGTTGAAGGGTTGGTACTTTCTTAGTTTTTCTTCCGCCGGTTGCCGCACCCTTCATTGTCCCCAAGTTTCAATTTCTTTTTTTATTTAAACCTCCTACAAGTTTGTGCAAATTTACAGTTAATTTGATTTAGCAAGATATTGAATAAAAAGCTATGAAAAAAATAATCCATACATTTTCCGTGGTCCCAAAGTTGCCTAAAAAACTGGACCCTCTGTATGACATCGCAAACAACCTTTGGTTTGCGTGGAACATAGAAGCCATTGAGCTTTTTTCCCGAATCAATTACTCAACATGGGAAAAATCCAGCCACAACCCCATCCAGATGCTCGGTATCATTGAACCCGAAAAATTTGAAGAATTATCGAAAGACAAGAAATTTCTTTCCGCCATGGAAAGGGTAAATAAAAAATTCAAAAAGTACATCCAATCGGAGAAAGCCTATTCTTTCCAGATGGAAAAACCTCTCGACTTCCAAACAGCCTATTTCTCCGCCGAATATGGAATTGCCGATTGTATGCCCATCTACTCCGGTGGGCTGGGCATCCTCTCCGGGGACCACCTGAAATCGTCCAGTGACCTTAACATCCCTTTTGTGGGAATTGGTCTTATGTACCAGAAAGGATATTTTCGCCAGTACCTAAACCAGGACGGTTGGCAACAGGAACTTTACCCTGAAAACGATCTTTATAACATGCCGGTAAATATAGAGAAAGTTGGGGACAACCAATATCTGTCCATAGAAGTGAACTTTTATGGGAACCGGGTAATTGCCAGGGTATGGAAGGTTCAGGTTGGCAGGACACCGCTTTATCTTCTCGACACAAACGCAATAGAAAACCCTGAAGAGTTTCGGGATACCACCGCACAGTTATACGGAGGCGATTTTGAAGTCCGGCTCAGGCAAGAAATCCTTCTGGGAATAGGCGGCATAAGGGTATTGAGAAAGTTGGGGATTGAACCTGCGGTTTACCATATGAACGAAGGGCATTCCGCCTTTGCCTCCTTGGAGAGAATCAGAAACCTGATCCGGGAAAACGGTCTTTCTTTTCAGGAAGCCAAACAAGCGGTGATATCCAATAATATTTTCACAACCCATACTCCCGTACCCGCAGGAAATGACCGTTTCCCACCCGACCTGATGGCGGAATACTTTACCAACTATGCAGAGGAGCTGGGAATTTCTTTCCGGGAATTCATGGGGCTGGGCAGGGAAAATCCATGGGATGACAATGAGGATTTTTGTATGACGGTCCTTGCGCTTCGGTTGTCGGGCAGATCTAACGGAGTCAGCCACTTACACGCAAAGGTCTCCAGGGAAATGTGGACCAAGCTCTGGCCTGATTTTGCATTGGAGGACATCCCAATTGCCGGCATTACCAATGGAATCCACATCCCTTCCTGGGTCTCCAAGGAGATGGTGGAAATTTATGAGCGTTATCTGGGACCTAAATGGATGGAAGACCCTGACCAACAAATCTGGAAAAAGGTGGTCAACATCCCTGATACGGAGCTATGGGTGGTTCACCAGCGCCGCCGGGAACACCTTGTGGCCTTTGCAAGAAGAAGATTACGAGAACAGTTGGTTCGAAGGGGCGCGAGCAAATCGGAGATCAAACTTTCCCATGAGGTATTGAGCCCCGAGGCCTTGACCATCGGTTTCGCCAGGCGTTTTGCGACGTATAAGCGCGCTCTTCTGATTTTTAAAGATGAAGACCGGCTGGCTGAAATTTTGAATAACCCGGAACGGCCGGTGCAAATCATCTTTGCCGGAAAGGCGCACCCCAAGGACCAATATGGCAAAGAGTTCATCAAACAGATCGTACATATTTCGAGGAAACCGCAGTTTCGCCACAGGATTGTTTATATAGAGGATTTCAACATCAATATCTCTCGTTATTTGTTGCATGGAGTCGATGTCTGGTTGAATAATCCAACGCGGCCATTGGAAGCATGTGGCACTAGTGGGATGAAAGCTGCGGCAAATGGAGGCTTAAATCTATCCATACTGGACGGTTGGTGGTGTGAGGGTTATGACCCCGGAAATGGGTGGGCCATTGGCCGTGGGGAAGAGTATCAAGATGTAGTATATCAGGATACCGTCGAAAGCCAGGCTCTTTATGAGTTGTTGGAAAAAGAGGTTGTTCCCGCCTTTTATGACAGGGGAATCGAAAATCTTCCCACAAGATGGATTGCGATGATGAAAGAATCGCTGAAATCTCTCTGCCCGGTTTTCAACTCCAATCGAATGGTGGAAGATTACGTCCGCAAAGCTTATTTCCCGGCTTCGGAAAACTGGAAAAAACTTTCCTCGGAAAATTTCAAAGGGGCCAAGGAAATAGCGCAATGGGTAGAGAAAATCATGGGTAATTGGTCCAAGATAGAGATTAAGGACGTCAATTTCCCGGAGAGCACGGAACTTCAGGTGGGCTCTACCCTCAATGTTTCAGTGGATATATATCTCGGCGCGATCCATTCAAGCGATATACGGCTGGACATCTACTATGGAGATGTGAGTGACGGGCGAAACGGCAATGGCCGGGAACTTGTTCCGTTGAAATTTGAAAAGGAACTTGGGGATGGGAACTACCAGTTTAAAGGGGCGTTTCCATGTCAAAAAAGCGGTAAATTTGTTTTTGGTACCAGGGTCATTCCGTACCACCCTTCCCTGCCAAACCCCTATTTCCCAGGATTGGTGTTCTGGGGCTGAATCCTTTACCCTAATTAATTCCCATTTTGTGAAGGGGCTTAGGGGGTTGTAACAAAGCTCCAAACGAGGGTATGGCGTTTTTTTTTCATACTCGCAAACGCTTACCAACTCTTTAACAAAACTAACTAACATGGACAAAAAACACCTTATTATCGGAATTCTTATCGCAGGGGCGGCTCTTTACCTGACCTTTCGAAATGTCTCGGGGCAGGAATTGATGGAATCCCTCAAACGTATTCAGTATGTGTACCTCCTCCCATCCATGTTTATTGGTTTTTTGAGTTTTTTCTTGCGAGCTTACCGATGGAAGTTTCTTGTAAAATCCATCAAGGAAACCACGACGGCAAGATTGATGGGCCCGGTATGCATCGGGTTCATGGGAAATCTGCTGCCAGCGCGGGCGGGTGAATTCATACGGGCTTTTTTGCTGGGAAAAAAAGAAGGGATTAGTTTTAGTGCCTCCTTTGCCACCATTTTTGTGGAAAGAATATTCGATATGCTGGTCTTGCTGGTCCTGACCGTATGGCTTCTCCTTTTCAAATCCGATATCTTTGAAGGAATTGATGGCTTTGGCGGTTACAGTATGATTGCGTTGATGCACAAATTCGGGTGGTTTTCCCTTGCCCTTAGCTTTTGCATCATCGCCTTTTCTTACGCCTTGATCCACTGGAATGAAGGGATGGTTCGATTGATAAAATTCTTCATTCGCCCTCTTCCCGAAAATTTCCAGGAAAAGATTCTGCACTTGGCAGACTCCTTTACATCTGGCCTGCATATCCTGAAGGATTTTAAAAGTATCATCATCGTGACCCTCCTTTCTTTTGTGGTTTGGGGCATGATCATGTTTTCATACTATCCAATTTACCTGGCTTTTGGCTTCACTGACTTGTCTCTCTCCTCCTGCGTAGTTTTGATGGTGATTGTCTGCGTTTTTATCTCCATCTTTCCCACCCCCGGATTTCTGGGTTCTTTCCAACTGGGATGTGTGGTAACTCTGCACAATATTTTCGGCATTGCTGAGACGGAGGCCGCCAGTTTCGGCATGGTTACCTGGGCAACTCAATTTGGGATACTGATTATATTTGGAACCTACTACATTTTTGTCGAGGGGTTTTCCTTGAAACAGTTGACCCATGCGCAGGAAGAAATGGAAACCTGATTTGTTATGTTATCTGGATAACGCCGCAACGTCTTTCCCCAAACCGGAAACGGTTTACGCCGCCGTTCTGGACTCCCTCCAGAGCATTGGAAATCCTGGCAGAGGCGGACACTTCCTTTCTTTAAAAGCAGATAGAGTCCTCTTTGACGCCAGAGAAAGAGTCTCCCGCTTTTTCAACGTTCCCCAAAGCAAAAATGTGGTGTTTTCCAAAAACGCCACAGAATCCGTCAATCTCGCCTTGAAAGGGCTTCTCCAACCTGGTGACCACGTGGTGGCTTCCGGCGTAGAACATAACGCGGTGATGAGACCCCTGGAGAGTCTGAAAAAAAGAGGAATCACCTATACCAACGTTGCTTGCAGCCCGCAGGGTTTTTTGGACCCCGCCGACCTGGCAAAAGCAATCCGTCCCAACACCCGTTTGGTGGCCCTCACCCATGCCTTCAATGTCACCGGGACCATCCTTCCCATCCGGGAGATAGGGCAAATCACCCGAGACCGTAATATCACTTTTTTGGTAGACGCCGCCCAGACCGCCGGGGTTCTGGAGATCCACATGGAGCGAGATGGCATTGATTTACTCGCCTGCACGGGCCACAAAGGGCTACTTGGCCCCCAGGGTATCGGATTTCTCTGCATTGGAGAAGGAATCCATTTAGAGCCATTGATTGAAGGGGGCACCGGCAGCCGATCCGACTCCATCTCCCAGCCTCATTGCCTGCCCGACTGCTTTGAAAGTGGAACTCAAAACACTCCCGGCATCGCCGGACTCTCCGCCGGAATCGCTTTCATCGAGAAAGAGGGGTTGCAAAGAATCAGAGAAAAGGAAAAAGCGCTGACTCAAAGAATGCTTCAAGGTCTGATGGAAATGGACGGCGTGGAGATCTTTGGCCCTTGTGATGCCGACAAACAGACCGCAGTGGTATCCTTCCGTATTGAGGGAATGGATCCTGGAGAGACGGGGGACTTGCTGGAGCAGGAATTCGGAGTCATTACCCGCGTGGGGCTTCATTGTTCGCCCCTTGGGCATAAAACCCTGGGGACCTATCCCACGGGCACACTTAGGGCCAGTCCGGGTTTCTTCACCAAGGAATCGGAAATTGATTATTTCTTGGATTCTTTGAGGGATATTTGTGAGAGGGTTGTTAAGGGGTAATGAAAGATATTTTAGGTTAAAAAAAATATCCGCTTTGTGGTGAACTATCCATTTATTTGTGTAATGTGGTTAGATAATTACAGAAGACAACGGATTATTTTCAAATAATAATTGAATAAGTGCTTGTTTTTTGATAATATGCGAAAAATTTTTGAATAACTTGTTACGCAGTTAAAGATAGGAAATTCCTAATGGATATATCCCAATTAGATACAAGAATAATACATTCGGCATTTTCACCTGCCAGAGAAATACTTGATCCACAGCAGTTCGTCGGACGACACGAGGAAATCAGGAAATCAATTAATGCACTTCTTAATCCAGGTAGTTTTCTCGCAATATTTGGTCTTCGTGGAGTTGGGAAATCCTCAATAGCCAACCAAATTAAACTTATAGCCGAAGGAAGCAAAGTACTGCCTTCTGCCCTTAGATTATCCCAATTACTTCCAAAAAGGGATTTCAATTTTATCGTTCACTATTACAAAAGTGATGGATTTGTAGATAATATCTCTGATCTGTTTAAGCGGATGCTGTTTGGTGATAATGATAATCCATCTCTTTTCTCGTTAACTAAATCAGGAGACAAAAGACTTGAAGAATTCAAAAAAACTGTTGCAATTGATGGCGGTGCAAATTTTTTCGGGGCAAGGATTGGTGCCAAAGGTCAAGAAGAAAGTAAATTTGTACCTTATGTTTCAGATGATCTTGTACAACAGTTCCGTGTCCTACTTGGCACCGTAAGGAAGGACAATCAGCATAAAGATGGATTACTGATACTTATAGACGAGTTTGACACAATAAAAGACAAAACAGGATTCGCATCGATTGTTAAAGCATGTTCTTCTGATTTTGTGAAGTTTGGTGTTATAGGAATAGGTGCCAATGTTTCGGAGTTGATTAAAGATCACAGCTCGATAAACAGACAGATCGATTTTATCGATGTACCATTAATGCCTGAATTAGAGAGGCTTCAGATTATAAAGAAAGCAGAATATAGAGTTGATAACGCTATCGTATTTGACGAAGAAGCAATGAATGAAATATGCAACAAATCGGAAGGGTTTCCGTATTTTGTTCATTTGCTCGGCAAAGAAGCCATGTTACTTGCATTCGAGCGGAACAGCCC
This sequence comes from Nitrospinia bacterium, assembly GCA_029261755.1. Lineage (GTDB taxonomy): Bacteria > Nitrospinota > Nitrospinia > JACRGO01 > JACRGO01 > JACRGO01. The sequence continues at coordinate 17,239 of JAJDAS010000092.1, read as the reverse complement.
GAAAGTATCAACGTCCGATATTGAAACTCTATCCAAGATAATATCAGAAGGTAGACTGACTAACATTTTCGAAAACGTATATCATGAGTCGGTAAAAAATTCACCACAGAGAGAGATACTACTAAAATTATTTGCAGAGGAAGCAAGTAATGAAATATTTTCCGAGCAAATTTACTCTTTAGCGAAAGAGATGGAGATATCGAATCCTTCTCAATTAATGAAGCAACTGACTTCTCCTGACAATTCAATGACGACACCTGTGCTTACAAAGATCCGTGATAAATATTACCGATTTACAGACCCAGTTTTTAAGGTTTACGCTAAAATTAGAAATTGGAAGTTTGAACGATAAATGCATAACAATTGCATGGAATTAACGCAGATCAGCGGTTAGTTTTTCTCACTCAAGCCCTGTGGTCGCGCAAATTAGGCTGGTCGTTGGGCAGTATAAAAATTCGCACCATTCTCCTTGGGATAGCATGGATACCGTGTTATCATGTATTAGTGATTCAATCATTTAAAAACCAAGGGACACAAGATATTTTCAATGGTAAAAACACCAAAGAATCAAGGAAAACATGTCCCAAAAACTTATTGTCTGTGACTTCAAGGAAATTGGATCAACTCGATTCAGTAAAATTCGTTGAAGAACTTCGGGTGCCTCCAGGGAACAGGTTAGAAGCTCTTACCGGAAACCGAAAAGGCCAACATAGCATTCGAATAAACGAGCAATATCGTTTATGCTTTGAATGGATTGAAACCGAGCCTATCAATGTTGAGATTATTGATTACCATTAAAATATTCTAACTTTAGGAGATAAAAAATGGTTCGTATACCAACCCACCGTGAACCAACTCACCCTGGCGAAATGCTTCTGGAAGAATTTTTAACTCCAATGGGAATAACGCAAAAGGAGTTGTCTAAAGAAATTCATGTTCCATATCAAAGAATTAATGAAATAATTAATAAACGCCGGGGAATAACTCCAAGCACTGCTTTAAGGCTTTCAAAATTTTTTGGAGTTAGTGAGGATTTTTGGATGAACCTTCAGCTTCGTTGGGATTTATTCAAAGCCAGACGTATTGAGATGGGTGAACTGAAGGGAATTAGAACATTTCGATATAAAGAATCTCCGGCGCATCTTTAAAAAACGCCCAACCATATGCTCAACTGGAGCCTTAGCAGAGGTTAGTTTGTTACAATCAAGCAGCTACACAACCAAATCCTGAAGCGCCTCTTCCAAATGAGGAAAACTAAATTCAAAACCTGCATCCAACGCCTTTTGGGGAACCAGGTTTTGCCCGGTTAAGAGGATTTGGACCACTTCCCCCATGGCCAGTTTCAATGCAAACCCCGGCACGGGAAGGAAGGCGGGCTTTCCTATAACCTTGCCCAAGGTTTTAGCAAACTCCCTGTTATCCACAGCATTGGGGGCTGTTCCGTTGAAGATCCCTTCGCATCCTTGGTTTTCCGTGATATAAACAAAAAGCCTGGCCACATCCAGAATGTGAACCCAGCTCATGTATTGCCGTCCGCTTCCCATGGGACCTCCCAAGCCGAGTTTAAAAGGGGTGACCATTCTGGACAAGGCCCCTCCCTCCAGTCCCAACACAATACCGATCCTTACCAAGGCGGTTCTGATCCCCATCCCCTTGGCCCTGAGGGCTTCCTTTTCCCACCGTTTGCAAAGCTTTGCCAGGAAATCATCTCCGCCAGGATCATTTTCGGTAATAGGTTCAGATCCACGGGGACCGTAATAACCGAGAGAAGAGGCGTTGATAAAACAGTTAGGTTTGCTGGAGGCCTTTTCCATGGCATCCACGATTTTTGCCGTGGAGCCGACGCGACTCTCCCAAAGTAATTGCTTGAATTCAGCGTTCCATCGCTTTTCCATAAGCGGTTGCCCCACTAGATTAAGCACTACATCATGGGTGTTGACTGCGGAAACCAACTCCGCTTCTTCCCAACCCACGGATGGAGAGGAAACCTTCATCGGATTTCTGGTAACGATGGTGGCCTCATGGCCGGAAGCCTTCATCTCTCGGACAATGACACTTCCCACGAAACCGGATCCACCTGCTATTAGTATCTTCATTTGTATGCGTTTACGGGCTTTTCCGTACGCTTTTAAAGGTTGACGTTTACCAGTACCGGTGGAGTGGTGGAGTACCGGAGTACTGGAGTGAAGGAGTTTTGTTGGACAATGCATTCGTTGGCCTTGTTTTTTCCCAATACTCCGGTACTCCATTACTCCATCTATGAATTGGATCGTAGTTTTCTTGTCACTCGTCACTCTTCTTCAAACCATCTTCTTCAAGCCATCCAGCTTCTGCAAGGCTTCCAGAGGAGTGATGTTGTTCAGGTCCAACTTTTTGATCTCTTCAATTACCTCCTGGTTCATATTCCCAAAAAGAGGTAACTGCACGTTCTTTTCTGCGGTTTTGGGTTCCGAGCGCTCTCCAAGTCTCGGTTTCCCGGATTCATTGTATTCTCTGTTCTCCAGATTATGAAGGACCTCACGGGCGCGCTTCAAAACCCCCTCCGGCAGGCCGGCCAATCGAGCCACCTGGATGCCGTAACTCTTATCCGCTCCCCCTTCCTCAATCTTCCGAAGGAAGATGATCTCGTCGTTCCATTCCCGAACCAGAATATTGTAATTGGCAACTCTATCCATAAGCTCCGATAGCTCGGTGAGTTCGTGGTAATGGGTGGCGAAAAGCGTTTTGGCCCTTCTGGCCTCATGATTGTGAAGATATTCCACCACTGCCCAGGCGATGCTTAGTCCATCGAAGGTGGAAGTGCCGCGTCCTATTTCATCCAGGATGATAAGGCTACGGTCCGTGGCGTTGTTGAGGATATTGGCTGTTTCGTTCATCTCCACCATAAAGGTGCTCTGCCCCCTAGCCAAATTATCTTGAGCGCCTACCCTGGTGAAAACGCGGTCCACCAGGCCAATCTCGGACTTCGCCGCCGGTACAAAGCTGCCGATCTGAGCCATCAGCACGATCAAAGCCACCTGTCTCATGTAGGTGGATTTTCCAGCCATATTGGGGCCCGTGATGATGGCGATCTGGTTGGTGGAAGGTTCCAACTCCGTGTCGTTGGGAACAAATGGCTCACTGGAGTGGATGCGTTCAATAACCGGGTGTCTGCCCTCTTCGATATGGAGTTTGCCCTCTCCCGTCATCAAGGGCTTGACGTAGCGATATTTCACCGCTGTTTCCGCCAAGGCGCTGATCACATCTAAAATCGCGACCAAGCGAGCGGTTTGTTGAATTCTTTTCGCCTCTGCCGCTATTTCCCCGCGAATCTTTTGAAAAATTTCTTCCTCAAGGGCCAAGGACTTTTCCTCGGCGTACAAGACCTTCGATTCGTATTCCTTCAGCTCGGGAGAGATAAAACGCTCCGCGTTCACAAGGGATTGTTTACGGATGTAATTTTCGGGAATCTTCCCTTGTTCCATGGCTTTTTTGGTGATTTCGATGAAGTAACCATAGATTCTGTTGTACCGGATCTTCAGGGTGCTTACCCCCGTCTTTTCCTTCTCCTTGGCCTCCAGGGAAGCGATCCACGATTTTCCTTCCCGCGAAATAACCCGCAACTCATCGAGGTTTTCCGAATAGCCATCTCTTATGACACCCCCATCCTTCATGGTGATGGGGGGATTGTCCACAATGGATTCTTCGATCAATTGCTTGATATCCTTGAGGTCGTCCCAATCCTCGGACAACTTGCAAAGCAGGTGGGAAGAGCATTCCTTCAACTTTTCTTCTAAAAAGGGCAAGACCCCCAGGGAAACTTTCAGCGCGTTTAGGTCGCGTCCGTTGGCCGCACCCAGGGTGATACGTCCGATAATCCTTTCCATGTCATGAACGGATTTCAACGTTTCGCGTATATCCAGGCGAAGAACCGGATTTTCAAAAAATTCCTGGACGGCGCCATGGCGGGATTGGACGGAAAAAAGATCCACCATGGGTTTCAAAATCCAGTCTTTTAGCAACCGCCCACCCATACAAGTCATGGTCAGGTCCAGGATTTCCAGAAGGGAGCCCTCTTTGGTCCCATCGAAGGAGTTCCGCACCAACTCCAAATTCCTGATGGTGGCCGCATCCAGAACCATGTGGTCCCGGTCATGGTAAACCCGTAAGCAGTGAAGGTGGAGCAGGGCGGTTTTCTGTGTCTCATTCAGATACTGCACCAGCGCGCCCGCAGCTGATATTCCCAGACTCATTTCTTCACACCCGAACCCTTCCAGCGAAACCGTTTTGAATTGGCTGGTAAGGCTCGAATAGGCAAAATCGTACTCAAAAGCCCAATCGGAAAAGAAATTCATGACGCACTCCGACAATTCCGGCAGGGCTCCTTGATCCTCACTTCTCTTTTCCAGCCTCTCCGGTACCAAAATCTCCTTGGGCCTGGAGATTTCCAGTTCGCTCTGGAGTTTTTGGCCCGCGCCTTTTCCCTGGTACTCCGTTACTCGAAACTCTCCCGTGGAGAGATCGGCCAGGGCGACTCCCCAACCATCGGCGGAGGGATAAATGGAGGCAAGAAAATTATTGTCACGAGCGTCCAAAAGGGAGGAGTCCAATACGGTACCTGGCGTCACAATTCGCACCACTTCCCTTTTTACGATACCCTTGGCTTTTTTGGGGTCCTCCACCTGTTCGCAAACGGCCACTTTGTAGCCGGCCTTCACCAGGCGTCCCAGATAGTTGTCCGAGGCATGGTAGGGGATTCCACACATGGGGACCTGGTTTTCCTCGGATTTGCTGCGGGAAGTAAGGGCGATTTCCAGAACACGGGACGCTTTTTTGGCGTCTTCGAAAAACATCTCGTAAAAATCACCCATGCGGAAAAAGAGGATGGCGTCGGGATATTTTTCCTTCAACGCCAGGTACTGCTTCATCATGGGTGTCCCGGTTATGGATGGACTTTTGCTCATGGGAAATATAATTGGGGTTAGATTGGCGGGTAGTATATTTTGATAGTACAGTGGATGGTAGTATAACCCAAGTTGACCGATTTTTTCATTTTTTTTAGAGGACCATTACGGTTGTTTCACCAAAAAATGTTATTTCGGCAAAATAAGACCTGTGCACGGATTTACATTCCATTTTATCTCCCCTATAATTTGAGTATCCATTGTTCACAATTACCGGAAAATAATATGAGTAGTAAATTTATTCTTTTTATGTTTGTTTTGTTTGGATTAGTGTTCACTCAGCCGCCAGGTTCCCAAGCGGAGACAAATATCTGGAAATGGACAGATGAAAATGGAACCGTCCACTTGACTGATAGTTCATCCAGAATTCCGGAAGAATTCCAGGATCAGGTTGAAAAATCAACGGTAAAATCAGCCCCTTCTGCACCCAAATCCACCCAAAAAAAATCGTCGGTTGGGCCTCCAAGTAAACCTTCTAAGCAAAAAGCTAAGGAAATACCGGATGATGAGAAGGTTGACCCAAAAACCATTGAGGTCCTGGAGAAGTTGGTTGTCCAAATAAATGGCGAAATTCCGCGCGACCAGGAGTTCCTGAAATGGCATGCCAACAAAATAGCCTATTTCAAACTTTTGAGTTCTCTTAAGGGAGGTTTGGCGGTTAAGAAGAAACTTCTGGAAGATTTGCAAGCTGTTCAACACCCTGAAATAAAAAAAGAAATGGAGTGGGTATCCCAAAATATGGCCTTCGAGTCCGGCCTCCTCAGTACAAAGTTGGCTGGACATTATAGCGCAAAAACATCCCATAGATTTAGGGCAGCCGTAAAGGAAATCCAGGCAGCATTGCCGGGGAAGAATAAGGTGGTGGAGGATATGGGGGGAAAAATAAAGTGGTTGAAGGCAACCTATGCCGAACAAAAAGCACTATAGGTAAACTTAGCCAATGATATAGCCCCACGGAACATACGGGAAGGTCCTTATTTGTTTTATTCTGTGTCTTTCCGTATGTTCCGTGGACTAGATAGGTTTAAGAACTGTTTTTTATTTTTCAAGGACAATTCCAAGCGTACCACTGCCGGGATTTTGGTTCCCATGCGCTTGGACACTTCCGTTTGGGTAAGCTTCGCGCCTTTTCGGGTGAGCAAGACAACTTTAAGCAATAAGCAAACTCCTCCTCCACGGCATCGTATTTTGTCTTAAATTCAGCGTCTTGCATCCATTCCTTGACCATTTTTTTATGGTCTTTCATTTTCCACCTCCCTCAAGCACATGCGTACGAGCTTCAATTCTTTAATGGGCGTTTTGTTCGTCTTTTTTACGAGAGAAGCTCTTATTCCCACAGGCATGGCGGAAATTTCTTTCCTGACTTTTCCATTTTGCCCTCCTTTAAGATTCAGGGATATTACTCTATAATGAGGCCAGTTTAAAAAAAGTTTCTGCTTGTATACGTTCCTAAAAATTTATCGTTGAAGCAGTTTAGGGTAAAAGACTAGAGGCAGAGCCTCCATGGTTCGATTCCCAGGGAGACCCCGGGAACCAGAGGAAGGAAAAAACATTAACGTGAAAAAACCAAATCTCTTGGATAAGCTCATCCGTTTCTGCCTGGAGAACAAACTCATTGTTTGCCTCCTGATCCTCTTTACCGTTGGTTGGGGAATCATGGTGGCTCCCTTTGATTGGGATACCGGCGTCCTGCCCAGGGATCCGGTTCCGGTTGACGCCATCCCGGATATCGGCGAAAACCAGCAGATCGTTTTTACGCAATGGACAGGGCGCTCCCCACAGGACGTGGAAGACCAGATCACCTATCCCCTTACCGTTTCCCTCCTCGGCGTACCCGGAGTCAAAACCGTCAGGAGCTATTCCTTTTTCGGATTTTCAAGCATCTACATCGTTTTTAAGGACGACGTGGATTTCTATTGGTCCCGCAGCAGAGTCCTGGAAAAACTGAACAGCCTTCCCGCCGGAACTCTCCCTGCCGAGGTCCAACCCACCCTGGGACCGGACGCCACAGCCCTGGGGCAGGTCTACTGGTATACCTTGGAAGGACGAGACGCGGAGGGGAATCCCACCGGTGGTTGGGACCTCCATGAACTGCGAACCATTCAGGATTGGTATGTCCGCTACTCATTGCTCTCCGCCGAAGGGGTGAGCGAGGTCGCCTCAATCGGCGGGTTTGTCCAGGAATATCAAATCGATGTGGACCCGGACGCCATGCGCGCTTACGGGGTCAAACTGGAAGATGTCTTCATGGCTGTTAGGATGTCCAACATCGATGTGGGCGCCAGGACCATCGAAGTCAACAAGGTGGAATATATCATTCGCGGTCTCGGCTTTATTGAAAACCTGCAAGATATTGAGCAAACGGTCATAAAGGTTAACGACAACATCCCCATCTACCTCAAGGATGTAGCCTGGATAGCTAAAGGACCAGCCCTGCGCCGGGGTGCTTTGGACAAGGAAGGAGCGGAAGCCGTGGGAGGCGTGGTGGTTGTGCGGTACGGAGAAAATCCCATGGCCACCATCAAAAACCTTAAGGAAAAGATCAAGGAAATATCTCCCGGTCTTCCCAAGAAAACCCTCGCGGACGGTACGGTGAGCCAGGTAGCAATCGTTCCTTTTTATGACCGTACAGGACTCATCAATGAAACACTGGGGACCCTGAACACTGCTCTCACGGACGAAATCCTGGTTACCATCATCGTGGTGATCATTATCGTGATGCATTTGAGGAGCGCTTTTCTCATCTCGGCCCTGCTTCCCCTGGCGGTTCTCATGTGCTTCATAGCCATGAAGACTTTCGGAATAGATGCCAATATCGTTGCCCTGTCCGGCATTGCCATCGCCATCGGCACCATGGTGGATATGGGGATCGTCATATGCGAAAACATCCTCCGGCATTTGGACTCTGCGGACCCGAAAAAAGACCGCCTGGAGGTTATCTACGAAGCTTGTAAAGAGGTGAGTCACGCCGTTGTCACGGCGGTATCCACAACCGTGGTGAGTTTTTTGCCGGTCTTTACCATGGAGGCTGCGGAAGGAAAACTTTTCAAACCCCTGGCCTTCACCAAGACCTTCGCCATTATCTCCTCCGTCATTGTTGCTTTAACCATCATTCCGCCCTTAGCTCATTTTTTCTTTGGCGGAAAAAGAAATAAAGAGTCACAAAAGTCTAAAAACAATCATCAATCTTCAATCATCAATCTTCAATTTCCACTCCCCCCTGCCCTACAAAGAGCCACTCGCTTTATCAGCACCATAGTGGTGGCTTTCATCGTTATCTTTATCCTTGCGGAGCATTGGCTGCCTTTGGGGCCGGAAAAAGGTTTTCTGCAAAATTTACTCTTCGTGCTTCTTCTCATCGGCGGACTCCTGGCCTTCTTCCAGCTTTTCAGACATTTTTTTGGGGAAATACTGGGGTGGTGTCTGGAGCACAAGGCTATTTTTCTCTCCATCCCTTTCGTGATATTTCTTTTTGGCGGGATGGTTTGGATGGGCTTCTATTCCTTTTTCGGATGGCTTCCTCGTCCGTTAAAAGATTTTGCTCCGGTGGCCTATATCTCCGAGAAATTCCCGGGATTGGGCAAGGAATTCATGCCTCCCCTGGACGAGGGCTCTTATCTATTCATGCCCACCACCATGCCCCATGCCTCCATAGGCGAGGCCATGGATGTGATCCGGAAACAGGACATGGCCATACGGGCCATTCCCGAGGTGGAGTCCGTTGTGGGCAAGTTGGGCCGTGTGGATAGTCCCCTGGACCCCGCCCCCATCTCCATGATTGAAACCATTATCAATTATAAATCGGAGTATATGCTTGGGAAGGACGGGAGCCGGTTGCGCTTTCGCTTTGATGAATCCAAAAGGGAATTTCTAAGAGACGAGAAAGGGGAACTGATCCCGGATATGGAGGACGGGAGACCCTTCCGCCAGTGGCGGCCACACATCAGGAAGCCGGACCATATTTGGAAGGAGATTGTTGAAGCGGGGAAGGTCCCGGGAACCACATCCGCACCGAAACTCCAACCCATTGCGGCCCGAATCGTTATGCTTCAAAGCGGTATGAGAGCGCCCATGGGGGTGAAGGTGAAAGGTCCCGACCTGGAAACCATAGAAAAGGTGGGGTTTGCCATTGAAAAATTGCTTAAAGAGGTTCCTTCCGTGGAAGCCTCTGCCGTAATTGCGGACCGGATCGTGGGTAAACCTTACCTGGAAATTGAAATTGATCGGGAGTCCATAGCCCGTTACGGAATCAATATGCGGCAGATCCAGGATGTCATAGAGATAGCCATCGGCGGACGGAAAATCACCACCACGGTGGAGGGTCGGGAGCGCTATCCCGTTCGTGTCCGGTATCAGCGCGAACTGCGCGATTCCATCGAGTCCCTGGGAAGAATACTGGTCCCGGCGCCGGACGGAAGCCAGATTCCCATGGAACAACTTGCCGAAATTAAATATGTGCGGGGACCACAGGCCATTAAAAGCGAGGATACTTTTTTGGTGGGCTATGTCTTGTTCGATATGAAGCCAGGGTACGCTGAAGTGGATGTGGTGGTGGACTGCAAGGAATATCTGGAAGCAAAGATAAAGAGCGGGGAGTTCGACCTACCCGCCGGAGTCAGCTATACCTTTGCCGGCAGTTACGAGAACCAAGTACGGTCGGAGAAAAAACTCATGGTGGTTCTGCCCCTGGCGCTCTTCATTATATTTGTCATCATTTACCTGCAATTCAACTCGGTGGCAACCACCACCATCATCTTTTCCGGGATACTGGTCTCCTGGGCAGGTGGTTTTATCATGATCTGGCTCTATTCCCAGCCCTGGTTCCTGAATTTTTCCATGTTTGGCGTGGATATGAGAGAACTTTTCCAGGTCCATCCCTTCAACCTGAGCGTGGCGGTTTGGGTGGGGTTTCTTGCCCTTTTCGGCATTGCCGCCGAAAACGGGATCGTCATGGCCGCATATCTGGACCAAACCTTCGCAAAGAGAACTCCAACATCGAGACGAGAGATTATTGAAGCCACCATGGAGGCCGCGAAACGGAGGGCAAGACCGTGCCTCATGACCACCGCAACAACCATCCTGGCCCTCATTCCGGTGCTTACCTCCACTGGAAAAGGGTCGGATATCATGGTCCCCATGGCCATTCCATCCTTCGGAGGAATGGCTATCAATGTGGTTACCATATTGGTGATGCCGGTTCTTTATTGCGCGGTGAGAGAGTTTCGGCAAGGGCGGGCGATGGACAACGGGTAAGTTAGTTTCAAAATCAAGATCTGATATAATCAGTTTACTAATTTTAATTTTGTCAACCGACGAGTTGGATGTTCCCTCCTTCTTTTTTCTCCTTTAATTATGTCAGAAAAATATCTCGGAGAATATAAAAATCGTTTTGTCGCGGTGCTTGATGTTCTTGGTTTCTCAAGTATGATAAAAAACTCACATAGCCCCGAAAATATACGTGATATCATAAAGTCATTAGAAAATGATATTTTTCTAATATGCGGTCGTTCCCCAGGTCAAACAATCCCAAATGGGAGATATCCTAAGTGTCATCCTGTTATGATGTCAGATACGATATTGATCTATTCGGATGATGATTCTCGCGAGAGTTACAAACAAATTATGGCTCAATCACACATGATATTGATGTTGTCGATTGGGAACGCACTCGGAGTGAAATTGAAAAGTAACGGGAAGAAAGAATTTTTTACTGGCAGCACCTACCGTCCTCTACGTGGAGCGATATCGCATGGAGAGTTTTACGCGGATAGAGATAGTGATATTTATTTCGGCCCTGCATTTTTGGATGCGCTGGAATGGGAAAAGGCTCAAAATTGGATTGGGATGATTCTTACCCCTGAATGCGCAAAATATTGCCAGCAAAAGGGATTTTCGTCTGACATGCTTGTTGAATATGATCTCAGCGTCATAAAGAGTAAATTTTTGAAATCGAAAAGACAGCCCGCTCCACGGAAAAAATATATTCGTAGAAAAGGAACAGACACTGATGTTTATGCGTATGCGCCGATTTTAATGAATCGTGATGATATGGAAGAGGTCTATAAAGAGGGAGACGAATATGTCCCTTGCAAAGACTTCAAAGGGGCTCCGGTAGATACAGAGCCTACCGTCAAAAAAAATGAATGTCCTGATAAAATATCGGCGATAAAGTGGACTACTGATTCTGATTTTGGTGTTTCATTAAATTCAAGTTATTGGGAAAATATACGCCGCGAAGACAACAAAGAGGAGAAAAAATTAAAGCGTATGTATAAAAACACATACAATTTTCACAAATATTGTAAAAAGATGGAATTGGATAACAGCCAGTTGAAAGGTAAAATTTCATGCAAGCTACACAAACAGAAATAATTTTTCCAAATATAGAAAATCCTGAAGCTGGATTGACGGGAGATGTGTCCATTGATTACGGTTTTCCGGAAGAGGAAGCCAATAACCTTGCCAAGCTTGAGTCCTACAATAAGCACCTCTTCCGTCCCAATACCTATCTCCACAAATGGTGGGCAAGAAGAACCCGCCGAATTCGTAGAAACGGACACAAAAGGGAAATTCTCACTCATTGTGGGAAGGAACAGCATGGAACCGGAATTCAGGGAGGGGGATGTTATTGTGGTGGACCCTTACAAAAAGCAGGAACAAAATGATTATGTGGTGGTTTGCAAATCGGATTACAAAGCTACTTTGAAACAGTAAAATATTTTTTTTCAGGATTTATGCCGCCAAAGGTTTGTTCGTTTCGGCCTCGCCGTCCCCGGAATTAGCCATTTTTAGCGACTCCGACTGGTAATGAAGCGCTAACGGTTCTGTAACAACGCTGATGTCCCCTTCAAGGATCTGCTGGATTTTATAAAGCGTTAGCCCGATACGGTGGTCCGTCACCCTTCCCTGTGGGAAGTTGTAGGTGCGAATCCTTCCACTTCGATCACCGGAACCGATCTGTGTTTTTCTTGCAGAAGAACGTTCCTGATGTAGCATTTGCTCTTTTTGGTCCAGCAGACGGGCTCGGAGTATCTTCAGGGCCTTGGCTTTATTCTTATGCTGTGATTTTTCATCCTGGCAGGAAACGGTAATTCCCGTCTCCAGGTGGGTTATCCGTATGGCCGAATCGGTGGTATTGACGCTTTGCCCGCCTGGACCCGATGAACGAAAAACATCGATTCGAATTTCCGACGGATCCACCTCCAGCTCTACTTCTTCCGCCTCCGGTAAAATTGCCACCGTCACGGCGGAGGTGTGTATACGGCCCTGGGTTTCGGTTTCCGGCACTCTCTGGACCCGATGGGTTCCGCTTTCATACTTGAGTTTGCTGTAGGCCCCTTTTCCTTCAATGCAAGCGACGATTTCCTTTAATCCGCCCTGGGTCGCGTAACTGGCGCTTAAAACTTCCAGGCGAAATCTCTGGCGTTCCGCATATTTGCTATACATCTGAAAAAGGTCGGATACAAATAACGCAGCTTCCTCGCCGCCCGTACCAGCGCGTATTTCAAGGATTACGTTTTTTGAGTCTTTCGGATCTTTAGGGAGGAGGAGGGTCTTGAGGGTTTGGGAAAGTTCCTGCTGCTTTGCCTGGAGTTCGCCCAGTTCCAACTCGGCCAACTCGGCAAGCTCCGGGTCGGCGCCGGAATCAATGATGGACTGGTTTCCTTCTATCTCATTGCAGATCTTTTTATATTGCCGATATCCCTCAATGACATCGGCCTTTTCGAAATGCTCTTTGGAATATTGCTGGAATTTAGCTTGATCCGCTATGACTTCCGGATCACACAGGAGGGCATTTAGCTCTTCAAACCGATTCTCAACCGCTTCTAGCTTTTCAAACATACGCTACTGAGCCGACGCTTCTTTCTGTTTTTTTCCATACCTTCTTTCAAATTTTTCAATACGCCCTGCCGTATCCACAAGCTTCTGTTTCCCTGTATAAAAGGGATGGCATTTGGAACATATCTCCACATGAATGTCCTTTACGGTTGCCAAAGTGGTAAATTTTTCACCACAAGCGCAACTGACCTCGCATTCGAAAGTTTCCGGGTGTATATTTGCTTTCATCATCTTACTCCTGTTGAAATTTAATTTTTTAAAAATGCGCGATTTGCAAGAACCAAATAGTTTAGCATCTTTTTGGATGGATACAAACCGATGCTTCACAACCCTGGGTGGCGGTTGCTTGCGAAAATTACGTATTCATGGAATCCAAAAACTCCACGTTGGTTTTGGTCTTTTTTAACTTATCCGCCAACAACTCCATTCCATCAACAACCCCTAACGGGTGCAATACTTTTCTGAGGACCCAAATCTTGTTCAATTCTTCCTGTGGAACCAACAACTCTTCTTTCCTGGTACCGGACCGATGAATATCAATGGCAGGAAAAACCCTTTTGTCCACCAGTTTGCGGTCCAGATTAATCTCCATATTGCCGGTGCCTTTGAATTCTTCGAAAATAACATCATCCATACGGCTTCCCGTATCCACCAAGGCCGTTGCTATTACAGTCAGACTTCCCCCCTCCTCAAGGTTCCTTGCGGCTCCGAAAAACCTCTTGGGTTTTTGGAGTGCATTGGAATCCACACCACCGGAAAGGATTTTGCCGCTGGGTGGAACCACGGAGTTGTAGGCCCTGGCTAATCGCGTTATGGAATCAAGAAGGATCACCACATCTTTTTTATGTTCAACCAGTCGTTTCGCTTTTTCTGAAACCATCTCGGCAACCTGGACATGCCTTTGGGCCGGCTCGTCAAAGGTGGAACTGACAACCTCCCCGTGCACAGACCGCTGCATATCCGTTACTTCCTCCGGTCTTTCATCAATGAGAAGAACAATCAAAAATACCTCCGGGTGGTTTATATTGATACTCTTCGCAATAGATTGAAGGAGCATGGTTTTACCCGTTCTGGGAGGTGCGACAATCAATCCTCTTTGCCCCTTTCCAATGGGAGTGACCAAGTTCAAAATTCGCGTTGAAAAATCACCGTCCCCAACCTCAAGATTAATTCGGGATTCCGGGTAGAGAGGGGTTAGATTGTCAAAGAGGATTTTATCCTTGGCCGCCTCGGGACCCTCAAGGTTGATGGATTCAACTTTTAATAAGGCAAAATACCGTTCACTATCTTTCGGAGGGCGGACTTGTCCGGAAATGGTGTCGCCAGTACGCAGATCAAACCGTCGAATTTGTGATGGCGAGACATAAATGTCGTCTGGGCCGGGTAAATAGTTGTAAGAGGGCGCTCTTAGAAATCCAAATCCATCGGGAAGAATTTCCAAAACACCTTCTCCAAAAATCTGTCCGTTTTTCTTGGTGTGGTTCTCAAGAATCTTAAAAATAAGTTCTTGCTTCCTGAGACCGTTGACGGAATGAATGTTATAGCTCTTGGCGATGGACGAGAGTTCACCAATGGATTTATCTTTTAATTCAACAATGTTCATATAGCTATCCTATTAATTAATTTATAAATGCAGGCCAATGGTCGGCCAAAAGAGGTTGTAGTTGGAAAGGAGTAAATGAAAGAAGTTATTAACAAATTAAAACTTGGACTATGGGAAAAAAGGAGAAACGGGATCTTTCAATGATGTGGCAAAAAACAAGAATAAACTAAGCCATAGGACGGCTTAAGGAATTTGAAATAAGATCAGTTACGCGTAAACTCCATACAAAAGCTCTGATTTTGAACAGGGGAAAGTTAGAGCGTAAAAACGGATAAGGAGTATTGGTGATTAATGGGGGTAGAAAATTCAAGTGTGGCTGGCCGAGAATTGAAACATAAGGCCTTTAATAGACGCCACTATAAAATAATTTATTGCCTTTGTCAAGGACTTTTTTTCCAGGCGTCTTTTTTTTCAGGAAATCGTTTTTTGGGGTAGATAGTTAAATAAATCAATTTCCCCCAAACTCACCAATCAAACCATGCTTTCCGGGCCTAATAACTTCGTCAAGACATCTTGGGATAAAATCTTCTCCTCTAAAGCCACATCCCGCACGGTCTTTTTTTCCTTATAAGCTTTTTTTGCAATACGGGCCGCTTCATCGTAGCCTATTTCCGGGACAAGAGAAGTGACCATTGCCAGGCTTCGACCCAGGGAATCCACACATTTCTCTTCATCTGCTTTCAGCCCCTCCAGTAAACGAACCCTGAAGTTTACGGAAGAGGTGGTAAGCAGGTGCAAGGATTGAAAAAGGTTGTGGGCCATCACCGGCATCATGACATTCAGTTCAAAGTTACCGGCCTGGCCGCCATAGGTGATAGTTGTATCATTCCCAATGATCTGTGCGCAGGCCTGGATTACTGATTCCGCTATCACCGGATTTACCTTTCCAGGCATGATAGAGGAGCCGGGCTGGGTGTCCGGCAGCAACAATTCACCCAATCCGCACCTTGGTCCGGAACCAAGCCATCGGATGTCATTGGCAATTTTGATGAGCCCTACGGCGATAGTCTTGAGCATCCCGGAAAGCTCCACCAGGGAATCCCTGGCTCCTTGGGCCTCAAAATGGTTTGTTGCTTCCAGGAACTGCCCCCCGGTTTCTTCATTGATAATTTCGATACATTTTTTTGCAAATCCTTCCGGGACGTTTATTCCTGTTCCCACTGCGGAACCGCCAAGAGGTAATTCCGACACGCGAGGGAGAGCATCTTTCAGACGTTCGACTCCCAACTCAATTTGCCTGGCATAGCCGGAAAATTCTTGTCCCAAACGAATAGGGGTGGCGTCCTGCAAATGAGTCCTACCTATTTTTATGATGGAATGAAATGCCTCGGCCTTTATATTCAAAGATTCTTTTAGACTCTCAAGAGCAGGAATCAATGCGTTTCTAGCTTCCACCACGGCGGCGATATGAATTGCGGTGGGAATTACATCGTTGCTGGACTGGCCCTTGTTCACATGGTCATTGGGGTGGACCGGGTTTTTGCTTCCCACTTCCCCCCCCAGAATCTCAATAGCTCTGTTGGCTATCACTTCATTTGCATTCATGTTGGTGGAAGTGCCCGACCCGGTTTGAAAGATATCCACAACAAACTCGGAATCCAGTTGCCCGGCTATCACTTCTCCCGCCGCTTTTTTGATTGCCTCCTTTTGGCTTGCATCCAAAGACTTCATTTCACCATTAACAACCGCTGCCGCGAATTTGACCAAACCAAGGGCTTTAATAAACGGCCTGGGAAACCGAAGTCCACTTATGGGGAAATTTTCCACGGCTCTTTGGGTTTGAGCACCAAAATATGCATTTTTAGGTACTTTTACCTCTCCAAGAGAGTCTGTTTCTATTCTAAAATTATTGATATTGTGCATTGGATGCCTCCCCCAAAAAAAACAAGGAAAGTTAATCAATAGGAAAACGCAATACGAGCATTCATTTAGATGAAGAAATTTGTAAAAGGTATTTTAAATTTCTCAAATTGAGGCCAGGCTTGTAATTGTGTAATTTCTAATTTTTTTGTAATTTTCTTCAAGACAAAAGGTATTATCCAAAACAATACAAAAGGTTCGAGATTCTGGGTTTAAAGGTTAAAAACGTTACTAATTGAACATCTAATTGGAACTCGGAACTGTTCCTGGTTTTCTGTTTCCGGGAAAATTTTGGCGGGAAAACTTTTTTGGGAAGTTTTTTGGGGTTGCTTGACCAACTTAGCCAAGCAACCCCGGCAATTAATGCTTTACATCAGAGATATGTTCTTTCGCCTTTTCGGCGGCGGCTCCCGCGTCTAGTGACAACTGCCCTTTATTTTTTTCAACGAATTTCGGCCCTATCCCTTTAACTTTCGTCAAATCATCTATGGACTTAAAAGCCCCATGTTCTTCCCTGTACTTCACAATGGCTTCGGCTTTTTTAGGCCCAATGCCTTTAAGATGGGACAATTGCTCCGCATTGGCGGTGTTAATGTTAACCAAGCCAGCGGTTTCCGAGGCATTGCTGGCGGTGTTCGCCAGAGGATGGAGCAAAAAAACAAAAAAGGAAACAACGGAAAGGCAAAGAACGCGTAAAAGCAGCTGTTTTTTAATCCGGCTCATAACTATCTTCTCCCAAGAAATATTGTTTGCGATATCATCCATAGGTATTCAAATCAAGCATCGATCAAATCAGGCAAAAACGGCTCACCACCTCCTCTCTGCATGCTTTGGAGTCCTTGCCGAATCAGCCTATTTTCTTTGGACGAGATATCCGCTGTACCGGAGATCATTACGCGTCCCAATCCAAGGTTTCCAGGCAAGGATATTTATTGCCAACGTTTGAGGCAGTTAGAGTATCACAAAGCTATTAATACCTCAACCGGAAATAAAA
>JAJDAS010000091.1 GCA_029261755.1 Nitrospinia bacterium | reverse complement strand
AGCCAGTTGCGGCTTTCATACAGAGATTACAGCAATGTCAGCAGGCAAGATCTGGGTTTTCGTATTTGCCGTTATTTAAATTAATGAGTTAATCATGCACAAGTACGCACTCATAGTAATAACTACCCTATCTATATTCGGTTTCCAGACGCCTCTTGCCCTGGGGATGGAGACTGATAATTATGAAAACTCAGATCGAACCATCATTGAGTTATCAAACACCGGCAAGCGACGTTCTATTTTACTGGCGGAAAAGAAGGAACCGTCTCCACCGAAAGAAAAAAAAGAGGAGCCTATCCCTGAGAAAATAGAACCGGTCATAACCCAGGATTCCAAAACAGAAGACAACAGCAAGAGTCCTAAACCAAAGCCAAAACTCTTGAAACCTTTTGTCCCATCGGAAAAAATACAGGCGGAACAGGCGGTGGATTTTCCGGTGGACATATAAATACATTGAGTCATTGAATCATTGAGCGATTGAGTCATTGCACCTTCAACCGTGAACCCTGAACCCTCACTGCCATGAAAAAATCTTTCCCCATTTCATTTGAGTTCATTTACCAGCTATTTGCCCTCATCATCATTTTTATCATAGTGCATGCAGCTTATGAGATGGTGATACGCCCGAAAGCGGAGGCGATTTTAACGCTACAAGCAGCCATGTTGAGTGAAGATAAATCACAGGTTGTGGAGCGTTCCGCATTTGTGATGATTCGGGATTACGAGCAGGAGGCATGTTTTATCCTCATGTTTTGGGCCATGGCCATTATGATCTACAAAAGCATAGCCACCATCAGACATCGTTCATTGCTCCAAAAAGACCTGGTACCGTTATCGGAGGGTGTACGTATTCTGCCGGAAGATACGCGGGAGTTGTCACGACAAATCCAGGCCCTGCCGACTCCCCAGCGAACCGCATTGCTCCCCAGGGCGCTAATGGCGGCATTACACAGGTTTCAAACCACGGGCAATATCCAGGATGCTGCGGATGCAACTCACGCATATTGCAACGCGGAATCCGAGCGGTTGGAGTCCGACCTTTCCATGATTCGCTACATAGCGTGGGCTATTCCTTCCGTAGGATTCATCGGCACCGTACGAGGCATCGGCGAGGCCCTGGGCCATGCCCACAAAGCTTTGGAGGGAGATATTTTTGATGTCACCACCAGCCTGGGCGTTGCCTTCAACTCAACCCTCATCGCTCTTTTGATCAGTATCGTTCTAATGTTCCTGCTCCATCAATTGCAATCGCTCCAAGAGCACTATGTACTGGACACGGAAGAATATTGTGAAGAAAAACTGACAAGGCATCTGCATAGGCAGTGAGAAAGAAAAACAATTTTAACGCAGAGATCGCGAAGGACGCAGAGAAAAGATTAAAAGAGAGTAAAAGAATAATTATTTTTTTTGGTTTTCCTCTGCGCCCACTGGGTTAAATTATACGGTTTCCAAATAATGCTTTTAATGACGGTGAAGCCAAATGAACAATGACCATTAAAGACGATTTTCCAATGACGATTTTCAGTGACGGCGAAGCCAAATGTCCATAATAGGAATAGAACTTAACGATACCGGCATACTGGCCTATGGGGGCAGTCCCTTTAGATTGCTGGAACTGGACGGCCAGTCAACGGAAAGCCCAGGTTTTGCCTTGCCTGAAAAAAAACGTTTACTTGTGGGCAAGGATGCCGAAAGCAAGGCCCGTCTGTTCCCGCGCCATATCCTGACCCACTTTTGGGACCAACTGAATACTGAGCATCTGGATCATCCAGAACCACGCGCTCCACGAAATCACGCCGAAATCGCCTGCCAACATCTGGCCTCCATCTGGCCGTGCATCCAAAAACATGGCACCGAAGTGGTGATACTCGTTCCAAGCTTTTATGGACGTGAACAGCTTGGTATCCTCCTGAGTATTGCCCGTGAATTGTCCATCCCGCTGAAAGGTTTTCTGCCTATAGCCCTGGCGGCTTCATCCACTCCAACTCCTGAAAAAAACCTCTTGTATCTGGATATTCATCTCCACCGTATAGAGGCTACCTATCTGGAGCAGGGGGAGAAGCTCATATTGAAAGACTGTGTAACGGCCACCAAAAAAGGGCTCATCCACTTGGTTAAAGGGTGGGTGGATGCCATTGCCCACGAGTTTGTCCGCACTACCCGGTTCGATCCCCTTCATCAGGCCACATCGGAGCAGGACCTGTACAATCGCCTACCCGGTATCCTGTCACATTTTTCCAACAACCCATCCATTCATTTTGAAATATCCGGTGGAACCACACCCTATGGTATTACTCTGGATAGAGATCTGCTAATACGTAAGGCCGAGCCGGTCTACGAGGAAATCCGCCGTTTGATTACGGGTCTGATTGAAAAACATGAAAAAGCGGAACAGTCTGTAGTGCTTCAATGCTCTCACCGGCTTAGCCGCCTACCAGGCTGTAAGGAAATGCTGGCCGGCATGAAGAATGTCCAACTTGTTGAGTTGGAGCCCGGCGCTGCAGCTAAAGGTTTACCGGATCTATGGAATCGGTTGGCCAATGAAAGCAAAAAAAAATCAGTACTCCTTTATACCAGCCGTCCATGGCAGAGCCCCAGCCAGGCAACCTCTCCCACACCATCTTCTGAAAAAACGAATGCTACCGTGCCGTCCCACATCATGTATCGCGGCATTGCCTACCCCATCACCTCAGAACAGCTTTCCATTGGTTTAGAAGATGGGCCAAAAGAAAATCATTTACAAATTCAAGGCCAAACCACCGGGGTCTCCAGTAAGCACTGCACCATTGAACTCCACGACGGAGAAGTTGTCCTCACGGATTTCACCGGCGGGGAAACTTTTGTGGATGAAAAAAGCGTGGATGGAAGTGCTGCCCTAAGAATCGGGCAGATCATTCGGATTGGAACACCCGGTGAACAACTCCAATTGATTTCCTGCCTCCAAAGCGATGAAACGTAAAAAGCTTAATGTCTTCAGCCTCTCTTTTCTGGACATCATCACCTGCGGGCTGGGGGCCATTATTCTGCTTTTCGTCCTCATCAACGCAAGGAGTTCCGCCCAGCGTGACACCATCATTACCGATCTTCGTGCGGAAACAAAACTCATCAAACAGAAGGTCCTCCAGGGTAAAAAGGATTTGGTCCTGGCCCGCAATGCGCTGGAAAAAAAACTGGAGGAACTGGTCCGAACTGAAGGGCAAACTCTTCAGATAATCGAGACCATCCAAAATCAAAAAGTAGAGCTTTCCGACAGCGACAAAGAGACCCTGGCCTTCAAAGCCCATGTGAAAAAACTGAAGTCTGACCTGAAGTCTCTGGAAGAAGACGCCAAACGATTGAGGGCCGGGGCAAAGGCCGCAGAAGAATTAGGAACCAAGCAGCGACCCTTTCCCGGTCATGGTGACCGCCAATACCTCACCGACCTGAAAATGGGAGGGCGGCGGATATTCATTCTGGTGGATTCATCGGCCAGCATGCTGGATGAATTGATTATCAATATCATTCGACGTCGCAACTTACCCGCAAAACAGAAGTTGAAATCTGCCAAATGGCAGCAGGCGGTGTCCACCATCGACTGGTTGACCACCCAGATTTCCCCCATCAGCAAATTCCAGATCTACAAATTCAACGAAACCGCCAAACCTTTGATAGCAGGGACCCACGGGAAATGGTTGGATGCAAGTGATGTGGACAAACTCGACGAAGCCGTTTCCCGGATGCGTAAACTGATCCCACAAAAAGGAACCAGCCTGTTAAATGCCTTCAACGCCATCAAAGCAATGGACCCGCCTCCCGACAATATTTTCTTGCTCACGGACGGCCTGCCCACCATGGGGAGTAAGAAACCCTGGGGCAAAAGAGTATCCGGCAAGAAACGATTGAGCCTTTTTCATGAGGCCATCCGTACTTTGTCTCCAGGAGTGCCTGTGAACATCATTATGTATCCTATGGAAGGAGACCCATATGCGCCCACAGCGTTTTGGAGACTGGCTAAGGCCACCAGGGGCTCCTTTTTTTGCCCGTCCGAGGATTGGCCATGAAAAAACAGCGTCGCGATATAGAGATATTCAGCATGTCCTTCCTGGACGTGATCTGTTGCGCATTTGGCGCCATTGTACTGTTGTTCGTATTGTCCAAATTCGCTCAACCTGTGGTAATTGAAGAGATGACCAAGAACCTAGAGTCGGAACTGGTGCGGTTGGAGGAAGAGCTTCACAAGATTCGCGGAGAAACGGCGGTGCTCAACCGCAAATTGAAAAGCAAAATCGAACAAATCTCCAAGGAAAAGGAAAGAATCGCTCGCTTGCAGGGTGACCTGTCCAATATCAAAGGAGAATTCGCCACATCCACTCAATACGCGGAAGTACAAAACATCATCAAGGAAAAGCTTGCCAGGGCAAAGCAGGAATTGACCGAAGAGATGAAACGGCTCCTGAAAAAACAACCCCGAGCAAAAAAAGAGCCATCCGTTGGCGGCATTCCCGTGGACAGTGAATACGTTATCTTCATCATAGATACCTCCGGCAGTATGCAGAGATACGCATGGGGACTGGTGCAAAAAAAGTTTGCCGAAGTATTGAAGGTCTATCCGAAAGTAAAAGGTATTCAAGTGATGAACGACATGGGCATCTATATGTTTTCCCAATATAGGGAAAAGTGGATACCCGATACGCCTGCACGGCGTCAGGCCATCCTTTCCGTGCTGAGCACCTGGCGTTCCTTCAGCAACAGTAGCCCTACGGAGGGAATCACGGCAGCCATCAAGACCTTTTATTCCAGGGACAAGAAGATCAGTCTCTATGTTTTTGGCGATGAGTTCAGTGGTCCGGCCATTCAGCCGGTGGTTGATGAAGTGGATAGAATCAACAAGGCGACCTTCGATGGAAAGCGTCGAGTGCGTATTCATGCCGTTGGATTTCCGGTGCTGATGAATTATGCCATGGGCCCAGGTAACACTGGTGACCGCTTTGCAGCCCTCATGCGGATTTTGTGCAAGAAAAACGGTGGTACTTTTGTAGGTTTGAACAGTACGATGCCTTGAGACAATGACAAGTTAAGGGCACTTCCAATAGCTTATAGGCCACAATATTAAATACAATTCGCATACAAAAATAAATTTTTGAATTCAATGCCTTCAATGTCTGCGGCACAGTCGAATATGATTTTTTTATAGTTAAGACTCATTGACTGGGTTAGGTTAAAGTAGTATCTTATGAGTACAAAAGATAAAAGCCATTAGTTAGTAACCTTTATCAATTGAAGTGTTTGAAAACATGGAATTCACCTTAACATACGAAGGCCCTTTAAAATCAAAAGGAAACATAAAAGACAAGCATGCTTTGCGAAAAGAATTCCATTCTCAACTATTAGAATTATGGAAATACCCTCCTCTTAAGTCATGTGGTCCTCCAGATGGGCATTTTTTGGATGACAACCCTCCAGAGGCAGCAATCTCAATTATTCAAAATGTTGGGCCTTTTCGGTTCGCCCCACTTGTAACCAATAAACTTTACCTCATTGCAGAAATTGACATCACGATGTTGAGACCAGAGCCTATAGGTGGTTTGGTTACCTTTGGTGGAGATATTGACAACCGTTTAAAAACACTATTGGATTCATTAAGAATGCCCTCAAATATTAACGAAATTCCTTCGGGAGAAAGTCCCACAGATAATGAAAATCCTTTTTTCTGCCTTTTGGAAGATGACAACCTTATTACCAAAATAGGTGTATCAACGCATCGTCTATTGAAACCATGTAATTCTTCTACCCATGTTAAACTTTTAATCAAAATTAGAACCAAAGTATCCCAACTTATTTTCAAAAACATGGGATTAGGGTAGTTTTTTTTAAGTGATCATTTGAAAAGATGATATAATGGAAATACGCTACTATATTGATCCGACAACTCATTTACCCCACATATATAGCCATGATGTTGAAGAGAGTGAAGTGGAAGATGTTCTTTTATCTCCAGGGGAAGATCGACCTGGTAAAGAAGGATCAAGGGTTGCTGTTGGTCGAACGGTTGTAGGGCGTTATCTGAAAGTAATCTATGTTCCAGATCCTGTACCGAATAGCTTATTCGTCATTACTGCTTATGACCTCAAAGGTAAACCTTTAAAAGCATATCGTCGACGTAAAAGGAGAAAATAAAATGAAACAGAGTAAATTTCCCAATGAATGGGATTCAGAACGAGTTAAAAGGGTTTTAGGGCATTACGAGTCTCAATCTGAAGAAGACGCCGTGGCGGAAGACGAGGCGGCATATGAAATGGATGATCAGACTGTAATGGATGTTCCTAAAGACTTAGTTCCTGCAGTTCGTGAGTTAATAGCGAAACATAAGACTGCATAAATTCTGCGAATCATGGGATAAAAGATTGACCAATACATCAGTCTTTTTTTGTTCAAGGGAGCTAAATGATGCATTGGGTAACTGGTGTTTCGCACATTGAAGGTTCTAAATTAAAATTAGTATTTGAAAATCAAGAGATGAAAGCAGTTGATTTGCAACATAATTTGGAAGGAGAAATCTTTGAACCTCTTAAAGACCTATCATTTTTTTAAAAAGTATCTCTTAACGAAGATAATGGCACTATCGTTTGGCCAAATAACGCCGATTTTTCCCGAGACTTTCTTTATGAAATAGGGCAATCAGTAAAACTTGTTGCATAATAATGATGAACCAACTCAACGGAAGCCGTTTTTAAATTTATTTTAATAATAAAATGTAATGAATATCGTGTAAGTAAGGCTCAGCCATTCGCGTAACCCACCAAATGAAGCCCGCACTTTTCAGCAAGCCTCATTTTCTTCGCTCAATGATTGATTCCATGAAACTGGTCCAACCTGTCGGACTTTTCAGATAAACGCGATGCAATGAAACCTTCTGCCGGAAGATCGTACCTCACCAATCAATATCCACACGTTAGCCCTTGAGTGTGGGAGTTGACCGAGAAAATCCTTTAAGAAAGATATTCATGAAACCTCAAAATAAAGATACTGGCATAGTTTACTCCACCGAGTTTGGAAAAATGTGTCCCGCTTGTAACAAACCTAAATGGAAATGCATTTGCCGGAAAGAGCAATCGATCCCTAAAGGCGATGGTATTGTCAGGTTAATGAGGGAAACCAAGGGGCGAAAAGGAAAAGGCGTAACCTTGATAACCGGCCTTCCTCTTGGTAGTGAGGAACTAAAAAAACTTGCGAAATCTCTTAAGCAAAAGTGTGGGAGTGGTGGGAGTTTAAAAAATGGTGTCATAGAAATTCAGGGCGACCAGCGTGATGTGTTGGAAAAAGAATTAGGCAAGCTTGCTTACAAGGTTAAACGTGCCGGAGGGTGACTATAGGTATCCAGATAAAGGTTGTCTGTTCATTAGCATCAGATGCCCTTTTGAAGTCCTGCAATTTTGCCAATAGCCATTGGTCATTTGGCTTCGCCGTCATTTGGCAAACCGTCATTGGCTAATGCGTCATTTGCCTTCGACGTTATTGGGGCTTCAATACGGAAAGGCCCTTATTTGATTTCTTCCGTGTATTTCCGTGTGTTCCGTGGGCTAGGCCGGTTTATTAATTGTTTTTTCTACCTTTGAACCTGAGCACTTACAATTATGCCAAATATCAATCGTGTGGTTTTGCCCGGTGGGACAAAAGGAACAGTTCTGTCGGAATCGGGTGAAGTGCTTACACCCCCGGAGGACTGGGCCTTTCTCCCTGCCGGAGACTCAGCATTAACCAAAAGTGTAAAGGCAAAGAGCGCCACCTGGGTCCTTCGGGTGTGTAGAGGCAGAAGGCAGATTTCTAAGGGGATCTGGGCCAAAGAAGCACATATCCTGATCTCACTCAAGGAGATGGACGCTAAGAGATCAACCCCTGAATATGAGAGGAGGCGGAAGAGGGAACTGGTCAGACGTGATGCCAAACAGAAGGCGTATGTTTGTGAGTTTTGCGCTGAGGTGGCCCATTTCCTCGATTTTCATCCGAGATATCAGAACAAGGCGAAACTACTTGCGGAAAAAGTTACCAATCACGCAACCCCAGTAGGCAGCGGTACGGTAGCGAGGACGAAACGAATCCCCGTTGTCCAACGCGCTGAGGCCGCAGTTATCGCCTGGATGCGCCACCATACCACGGCCTACGATTCAATGAAAATCGCACGTGTAAAGGGAAAAAGAAGAGAGGTCCGCAGGCAGCTCGCCGCAATATCCATAGAGAAACTGCAAGCCTATCGTCAGGGGCGAGAGGTTGCCGAAAACTGCCCTCTGAAAAAGGCATTGATCTGAGATCTTCGCCGTTATCCTTTTTCTTCACCCCACCCACTTCCACCAAGCCATACCTGCAAAAAATACCAGCGCCGTAAGCAGCACCATTGCCGTACCCCAGCCATTGGACTGCTCTCCAACCCACCTCCGGTGACCATTCATAATCAGTAGCGCCAGAGCCAATAGCGGAATGAACACCGCGCCGATGACGGCATAGAGCTTCTGCACTTCCTTGAAACCCATACCCAAGCCGGCCATGGGCACAAGGGCCATCATCACCAAATAGGCTCGGTATGGCACGCCCTTCACATCCACCTGTCCGGTCTTTTCAGCATTGAAAAAGATGCGCCACAAATCGGCAAACAGGTATGGGACCGCCTGCCACACTCCCAGTAAGCTACTGAACACCGCGCCAAAGGCGCCTATCAGGAATAACCAACGCCCTGCCTCACCCATTGGCTCGGCCAGACGATCCGCCAAGACCACTAAGAGACCAGCTCCATTTCCTTCCACCACCACGGTGGAACCGATGATCACCATTGCCAGCCCAAAGACCACAGTCATGGTGTACCCCAGAGCCAAATCCATACGACAGGTACTTATATCCTCCACAGAGGTTCGCCCCTTCTCTCTAATCCAATAACCGTAACAGAGCATGGTCAACGTGCCACCGATGCCGCCCATCAAAGCCACGGTCCAAGATATGCCCTTGCCGGAGGCATCGGGGATGGAGGGTAACAACAACCCCTTGAGAATAGCCGCCGTGTCCTGCCACAACAAGGCCGCCGTCACCACCACGGTGACAAACATCACGCCGATACATATCGACATTACCTTCTCAAACAGTTTGAAACCGCCTAACCATACCAATACCAGGCCCACCAGACTGGATGCCGTACCAAACACCACCTTGCCCTTGCCTGCATTCTCAAACACCGGGAATATGGCATGCAGAGTAACACCGCAGGCGCTCATCAAAGCCGCTCCTACAAAGAAACTCCACAAAAGCAAATAAGGCAAAAAGAGCCATCCCACCACCAAGCCGAATCTGGATGCCGCCCCTTCGAGAAAGGTCTCGCCGGTGGTCAATTGCCAACGCGTCAGGCCTTCGGTGAGCACATATTTCATAACTCCGCCAACCACTACGGCCCAAAGTACCGCAACACCCAGTTGACTCCCACAGAAGCTTGCCGTAGCCAAATCCCCAGCCCCAACACCAGTGGCCGCCACCAATAAACCCGGAGCAGCCATCATCAACATCGCTATGAAAGGATTCGTTTTTGACATAGCAAGAGTTTAACCTGGGATACAACATAATGTAAACGGTTTTATTATTACGAAATAGGAGATTCTTTTGACTACAAGCGTTTCATTTGTGATAATGATTCCACTCTGCAAAGTCTCCGCTCTTAATAGAAAAATTGGGAGATTGAATGATTAAAAAAATATTCACATGAAAGATTTTCTCCTTAAAAAAGTGCTGCCCTACCTTGCCTTTCTGTTGATCTATGCCTTATGTTTCACCTTCAGGGTGAAGGTAGCCGGTCGCCAATACGAAAAAGAGCTGGAAGAAAAAAAGCAGCCGGTTATTTACGTCTTCTGGCACGGAAGGATGCTCTTCTTTCCATACTTCTACCGCTTTGCCAATCGTTACACCATCCTGGTCAGCCCCAGCAAGGACGGGGAAATCGTAAGCAGCGTCTCAAAACTATTCGGTTTCTCTTCCATAAGGGGTTCGGGATACAAGGAAGGGGCCAAGGCCCTTCGGCAGTTGATCCGAATTTTGAAAGAAGGCCGTTCCATCGGAATCATCGGCGACGGCTCCAGAGGGCCGATCTTTACCGCCCAGAAAGGGATTGTGAGATTAGCAGCCATGAGCGGAGCGGCGCTTCTTCCCATGACTTACGGGGCTGAAAAAAAGAAGGCTTTCAATAGCTGGGACCAATTTATCCTTCCCTATCCCTTTGCCAGGGTGAAGGTGGTTTATGGCGAACCCATTGTGGTGAAAAAGAAAATCGATGCTGAAGAGGAAGAGTCCATCCGTTTGGAACTGGAAAAGAGACTGAAGTCAATCACCGAAAAAGCGGATGAGGGGTAGCACAAAAAATGTCCCAAATGGGGTCAAGTCTGCTTATGGCTGATGCTGAGAATTAACTTAAGCCAAAAGCAGACTTGATAATCATTTAGAAGGCCCCTCCTATCGAGAGTCGGTTTATAATAGTAAGAACCCAATAATCTTATTATTAACCTTTTTCTTAAGGAGAGAGCCATGAGATATTTTGCGGGCACAGATCTGCATTCCAATAACAATTATATCGGAATCATTGATAAGGACGGAAAGAAAATATTTCAAAAGAAGCTCGACAATAATCTTCCATTGATATTGAGCGCCTTGAAGCCTTTAAAAAAACAGTTGAAAGGGATTGTGGTGGAATCCACTTTTAACTGGTATTGGTTGGTGGACGGCCTTATGGAGGCTGGTTATAAGGTCCACTTCGCGAATCCTTGCGCGATACAACAGTATACCGGGCTGAAGTTTTCCGACGACAAGAGCGACGCCTATTGGTTGGCGGAGATGTTGCGGTTAAAAATTTTGCCGGAGGGATACATTTACCCTAAGAAAGACAGGGGCATCAGGGACCAATTGCGCAAACGTCTGTTGTTGGTGATACATCGCACCGCGATAATGCTGAGCTTGAAGGGGATGATCAACAACGTCACAGGGGAGCGATTAACGAGGACCGGGCTTAAGAAACTGGACGCAGATGAAATCGCGAATATTTTTCCTGACGCTGATTATGAATTTTCAGGGCTTTGCCTGAACGAGGCAGTAGGGGCGTTAACCGAGCAGATCGAACGAATTGAGAAAAATGTTCTCCAAAAGATACGTCTCAGAAAGGCGTACAAAAACCTTACGTCAGTTATGGGAATAGGGAAAATACTGGGCTTGACCATTATGCTCGAAACCGGCGAAATCAATCGTTTTAACGCAGTGGGAGACTATTCATCCTATTGCCGCGCCGTTCCGAGCAAAAGGGTCTCCAATGAAAAGAAAAAAGGCAAGGGAAACACCAAGAATGGGAACCGTTACCTTGCTTGGGCTTTCACTGAGGCCGCTCATTATATGCAACGGTTTTGCCCAAAGGCGAGAAAATGGTTCCAAAAGAAATCATCGAAAAGAGGAGGCATGGTAGCCACCAAAGCGTTAAGCAACAAGATAGCGCGGGCCTGTTACTTTATTATGCGAGATCAGGTTGTATGCAATCCGAATAAGTTATTTAATTAATTTTGGGCGGAACGGTGAACCGGGTATGGGGTTGGCTATGAACCATCAGACTTGATTGGAAACCGTTCCACCCTTATAACATATGAAGTTGGCTATATTTTTATTTCCGGATCCGCCCATGCCGCGAGCCATAAAGGGTTGGCTTAGAGCCATAAGATTTGCCCCACACGCTTGGACACGGCTATGGTACCGCTGATTTTCTGGGGCAGTTTAACTGCCAGGGGCGTAGAGATTAAAAGTGTCTTTTTAATCTTTTAATTTGCCTTGATCCCGATGGGTGACTGAAACGGGCTCGGAGAGTCCGCCACTCAAAACCGAAGAAATTGCGGGCGCAGGAAAAGGCGATAAAAATTAAACCGGCTTATTTATACGCAAAGATAAGTAAACCCGGCCAGGAGAATCACCAAAGGGAAAAAAAATCCCTTTGTAAAGGTAGGTATTTTGCTTAGAATTGCGAACGGGAGGGGTCTACCCTTGACAACATGCCTTCTAATGGGTGACCCCACTTGCGGGAAGAGTCAACTACTTTTTTTCTTCCGCTTCCAGTTTCTTCAGGATGGAAGAAGCCGTTTCCTCTTCATCCTTCACCTCGATCTTCCACGTCTTCAAGGTAGTGCCCAGGGCCAAGTCCAGGTTGGTGAGGGCGTTTTGGTAATTGATCATGGCGTCCAATTCACTGTTCTCGGCGCTAACCAAGTCGTTTTCAAAGGTAACGACCTGGAAGTTGGTGGTGCGGCCGGTCTTTAACTTTTCATTTTCTATTTCCAATTTTTGGCGGGAAAGATCCCTGGCCAACCTGGCCAGTTCCAATTGTTTGAGTTTCATCTCCACGTCCCGAACCTTGTCCTCTATCTCGATTTCGATATTCTCCTTCGACTCGTGGAGGGAAATCCTCTGATTCCTCAAACCAATTTCCGAACTTACGTAAGATTGGTGGCGGGCTACGTCTCCAAAAGGAATACTGAAGTTCAAACCCACGTTCCAGTCGGGTCGCCCAACATCTCCCAACCGTTTTTCCGCTCGATTCAGCTTATAGTGATTCCCGCTTTGCGTGAGGCCGGCATCGAAGTTGAGGTCCCACAGACGATTGTTCTTCGCTACTGCCAAATTGATCTCCGCCATTTTG
>JAJDAS010000090.1 GCA_029261755.1 Nitrospinia bacterium | reverse complement strand
AAAATAACCTATGAAAACAATAAAGTCACGGAAAGCGTTCCCTTTACCTTGGTTAATTCCTGTAAGTTTGTCAGCTATGGTGAAGAGGGAGAGTTCGAAGATACGCAAAAAGCCACTAAGCATGGCATTATTAAAACTAAGGAAAGTTGTTGGGACATTCAAAAGTTGGACGACAAATCCCTTCGCCTTTGGTATATGATTTGGAGTGACGACAATCAGCCTAGTGACTACATTAAGATGGAAGACTATTCATCGAAGAAAAAGGCTAAAACTCAAAGCGTTAAAAAGAAGAAGATAGCCGGAACTTTTGTCATCCGCAGCAAATATGCCTGCCAGGGCTACGCGGGGGCCGGGGGCGGCAACGCCAAGTGGTGCAACGCAGAACTCTCTTGGGACAGCGGTAAAAAACACCTCATGGCAAGTGTGGAATTTAACGACCGTGTTATATGGGAATTGGTCCCAAAAGGACCATCAAACAGCTACACTATTCGCAGTAAATATGGTTGTGAGGGTTTTAAAGGCGCCGGAGGAGACTTCGCAAAATGGTGTAACGCTGAACTTTCCTGGGACGGCGGCGGCGACAAATATCCCATGGCCAGTGTTGAACATGACACCCCTGTCCTGTGGGACTTGGTTGCCGGACCTAAAGCGAACACTTTTACAATTCGGAGCAAATATGGCTGCACGGGCTACGCTGGGGCCGGGGGTGGCAACGCCAGGTGGTGCAACGCTGAACTGACCTGGAATAGCGGCCCCAAGCACCCTATGGCCAGCGTCAGGCATGGCGGCGGCGTCTTTTGGGAACTTGTGCCAACCTCGAAGTGAGGATCGGTTAAAACGCAATAGCGCTGTCTTGAGGAATAGGACTTGCCACGGGCTCCCTGCCGGATTGCAAAAATGGCAATTCGGCAGGACAGCTGAATTTGACTGCGATTTCATGGAGCCGCCCGGGAGTTCAAGGCTATTAATGAACAAAAGTGACTATACTAAAATCAAATTTTGGTTGCAGTTAATTCTTAGCAATTGGTCTAGTCAATTTTAAGATACCGAAAACCAATTGCGGTAGAGTATAAAATTGATTATGAAGTTTAAGATTCTCCATTTCTCCAAAATCCCCTTTCTGCTTGGTTTAAAACTGTGCTAAAAAGACAAAGTCATGTCCATGTTGACAATAGAAGAAACAATTGAACCTTCCACTAAGGTCACTTCGTTGGATATCCTTGATTTTATCTTAGAACAAATTATTTGATGGTAATGTCATTCCATTATATTGCTCAAGCAACGCCTTTGTCTCAATTAAAGGGTACCCCCTCACAGCTACGCCTCCTTATCCAAACTCCGGTATAGCCGTCAGCAATCAGCTCTCAGCGTTCAGCTCTCAGTTTTTTTATGAATACCGTAAGCATTTTTTTACCTCGGTAACGCAGTTCGTGAGATGTTCGTAGTCTTGGCTTTTTATTAGGCCAAAGTCTCGTCCAAGCAAGACATGGTATTCAAATTCGCTTGCCGAACCCAAGGCTTTTTGAAAAAACCGCGCCAATTCCGGGTCCCCACCTCTTCCGCACCCTTCCGCAATGTTGGCGGGAATGGAGGCGGCGGACCTTCGCATCTGGTTTGTCAGGCCATACAACTCCTCTTTCGGAAAGCCCTTAGAAACCTTGTAAGCCGATAAAGTCAACTGATGCGCTTTCTCCCATACCTTTAAGTCCCTGAAATTTTTCATCTCCCTCCTCTAAGCTAATTGCAGATCGCTGACTGCTAACTACTTAATGCTGACCGCTGGAGGCTGATAGCTGAGAGCTAATTTACCCACGCCTCTTTATCCAAGCTCCGATACTGCACCGCCTCCGCCAGATGTTCTGTTTGAATCTCTTCTAACCCGGCAAGATCCGCGATGGTGCGAGAGACCTTGAGTATGCGGTCATAAGCCCTGGCAGAAAGACCCATGGCATTGATGGCTGATTCCAACAGACGTTCACCGTCCGCTTTGATCTTGCAGAATTTTTTGAGTTGCCTCGTACTCATACCGGCGTTGTGGTTGTTCTTTTCATCACGGAACCGCTCATGCTGGATCTCCCTGGCCCGATTGACGGATTCAGCAATGGTATGAGATTGCTTTTCACCCCCATTTTTGGAGACCAGTTCCGTAAAATTCAAGGCCGGGACCTCCACATGGATATCGATGCGGTCCATGAGAGGGCCGGAAATTCTGGACAGGTATTTCTTGATTTGCAAAGGGGTGCAGATGCATTCTTTGCTCTGATGGGTCTTGTTCCCACAGGGGCAGGGATTCATGGCGGCTACCAGCATAAAGCCGGCGGGGTAGGTCAGGGAAGAAGAGGCCCTGGAAATGGTCACTTGGGAGTCCTCCAGCGGCTGGCGCATCACCTCCAACACGTTTCTTTTGAACTCCGGCAATTCATCCAGGAACAGGACGCCATTATGGGAAAGGGACACTTCCCCCGGCATGGGGATATGTCCGCCGCCAATGAGCCCGGCATCGGAAATGGTATGGTGTGGAGAACGAAATGGACGGGTGGTGATGAGCCCCTGGCCCTCTTTTAGCATTCCCATGATGGAATGGATCTTGGTGGTTTCAATGGCTTCTTCCAACACCATGGGAGGGAGGATGGTAGGGATTCGTTTGGCCAGCATGGATTTACCGGAACCAGGTGGACCAATCATAATGATATTGTGCCCTCCGGCGGAGGCTACCTCCAGGGCACGTTTCACATGGTGCTGGCCCTTTACCTCGGAAAAATCCACCGGATAATGTTCTTTTAGAGAAAAAGAGTCCAGGGATTTTTTTTTCACAGGCGGGATTTTGAGGTCGCTGTTTAAAAAACGAATGGTCTCCGGGAAATTTTTGATGGGGATGATCTCCAACTCCTCCACCACCGACACTTCGTCGGCATTTTCCGAAGGTAGGATGAGGCCTTTGATGGCCGGATTCTTGCTCAGAGTGGCCGCAATGGGCAAAGCCCCTTTGATGGGCTTTACCTTTCCGCCCAGGGATAATTCTCCCAGAATTACATAGTCTTTCAGCTTGTCGCTTTTAACGATTTTGTCCACATTGAGGATTCCAATAGCAATGGGGAGATCGAAGGCAGAGCCCTCTTTACGGATATCGGCGGGGGCTAGATTCACCGTAATATGTCGGTTGTAAGGGAACTTGAAGCCGGTATTTTTGATGGCCGCCTGGACCCTGTTGCGGCTCTCCTTCACCGCCGCGTCCGGGAGGCCCACGGTATTGTAGCTAAAGAGATTCCCTGGAGACAGGTCTACTTCCACTTCCACCAGATAAGCGTCAAGCCCGTAGACCGCAGCGCTAAGAACCTTGGAGAGCATAATTGAAGTTATAATGGGAAGGAATAATAAGTTTTTGGAATCATAACAAGGTGGGTAAGGTTTGTCAATTTTATGGTTTCACGGGAGCCATTGGAAAGTAGCCAGGTTCTTAGAATAGAATAGAAAGAAAAGTATAGCCAAAGATTTTTTAGATTCTTACACGTAGATTCTAAGAATTCGTCTCTCACAGTCAAAATTCTTAAATACCTAGCCCACGGAGTACACAGAAATACACGGAAAGGTCCTTATTTTTCCATTCTGTGTCTTTCCGTGTATTCCGTGGGCTAGGTAGGTTTAAGAATGTAAAAAACCTGCCGCCAATCACAAACTAAGCTTTTTTCTTTCACACAATTTCGCTATGTCCGTTGATGTTAAAGTGACTCCAGGCAAACTCCCCATCTTCTGGGATAGGGAGGTGGTTTATTTCGCCAACTTGCAGTCTCTGTTTTATGACAACCTGGAACAAACCAAAATCCTGGTTAAGGATATACAGGGAGTTCCGACCTATGGTGGGCGCTTGGTATCCATCTTAAACCTGCTTTTTTTTAATAAAAAGAATCTCATTTTTCTTGAGTCTTCTCCCAATAAAGCCTTGTTGGAATACATGGAAGACAAGCTTGAGCTGTCTCTCCCGGAAATAGAAATTCTTCCTCGAAAACATTATGTAACGCTCAAAGAAAAAACTCTCACTAATAATTCCGAAGATCATGAACCTGTTCTCGAAAGAATTCGGCAACATTCAGCGGGGTGGCTTGACGGTTACGTTACCGACTCCACTCTCGTGGCCATTGCGGAAGGATCGAAAAAATCAACGATAAGCAGCTTCGAGGGCAGTAAAAACGGAAATAACAAATTCCTGCTCCACCACTACCTTCTTGAAAAGGGACTTCCTGTCTTTGAAACCCTTGTGGCTTCTTCACCGGAAGAGGTGAACTCTGCTTTAAAAAAGTTCAATGACCGGGGATACAAAAAAGCGGTGATCAAATCTCAAATCGGCGCCTCCGGTTGCGGTCTTATTCGTCTCGACGCGGTTCCCTGTCCCAGGGAACAAATCCCGGAATATCTTTTTTTTGAAGGCCCTTGCCTGGTTCAGGGATGGCTGGGAGAGGAGGTTCCGGGAGTCCGGAATATAGGTTCTCCAAGCGTCCAGATGTTTTTAGCAGAGAAAGAAGTTACTCTTTTCGATATAACGGACCAGTTGCTAAGAGACGAAAGTATCCACGAAGGAAATATCTCTCCACCACCTTATTTCAAAGAGCGGCAGGAAATTCGGGATGAGATTTTATCCCAGGCAACAGAGGCAGGCCGTTGGCTCCATAGCCAGGGTTATCGCGGAACCGCCAGTACGGACTTCCTGGTGGTTGAAAAAAAAGAACGTTGCGAAGTGATCATTTGTGAAATAAACGCCCGGATCACTGGCGCCACTTATCCCACCATCCTGGCCCGACATTTTCTGCCCCAAGGGGCTTGGCTTATGAGAAATCTGATGTTTGAATCGCCTTTGCAGGGTTCCCAACTCCTTTCGGAGGTTGACCGACGCGGCCTTCTCTTCAAAAAAGGAATGGAAAGAGGAGTTTTGCCGTGCAATTTCAATCTTAACGAAGCCGGAATGGTTCATAAAGGACAGTTCGTCTTTATAGCTCCCAATACCGAAGAATGTGAAAACCTTCTTGCTCAAATGCAAGCCGTCTTCCCGCGAAGTTGCAAATACTGTAGAGATTAGGAAAATCATGAAAGATAAACTAACCCAGCGACTCGTTGAACTTACACGCGATCTCATTCTTATTCCAACCACCGATGCCCACCCTGGAGATATTGAAAGAGGGTTGGAGTTTATTCAAAACCATCTGGATGAAATCGAAGGAATCACTATCAAGACCTATCGATCCAATGGTGTGCCTTCCTTGCTGGTTCTTCCTGAGAACCAAGCAAAGCCTGATGTGCTTCTTTGCGCCCACCTGGATGTGGTTTCCTTGCCTGATGATGCTAAATTCAGATCCACTTTGAAAGATGGAAGGATTTACGGACCTGGCGCAGGCGATATGAAAGGTCCTCTTGCCATTCTCCTGGAAATTTTTCGGGATATCCATTCCCGTATTCCCGGCGCTTCTTTAGGGCTCCTCATTACAACAGATGAAGAAAGGGGTGGGCAGGATGGGGTGGAGTATCTGTTCAGAGATGTGGGATTGAGGTGTGGATTAGCCATCATACCCGACTCCGGCTCTTTGAATGATATCACCATTGAAGAAAAAGGCACCCTGCATATTGCCATTCGTTGCCACGGTCCGGCCGGACACGCCTGCCGCCCATGGCTGGTTGACAATCCTTTGGAGAGGCTTACAGATCGCTTGAGAGAAATCAAAGTTTTTTTTGAAGAATGGAAGCAAGGTGACGAAAACTGGTATCCCACATTTACCATCACCATAATACGCACTCCAAACGATGCCTCCAACCGCATTCCCGCCCACGCCGAAGCTATTTGTGACGTTCGCTTCACTCCCCCATTTACCAGAGAAAGAATGACCGGGATTATCAAGGAAAAGCTGGATAAAGATATGGAGCTGGAAATTTTGGTTTCCGCTGAACCCACCAGCTACTCGCCCGATCCGCTCTTTTTGGAACAAACCAAGGAAATTACCGGAAAACCGGTAAGGCTTTGCAGGGAGCATGGGGGAAGTGATGCACGATACCTCTCTTTCCTGGGCATTCCGGTAGTCATGTCCCGGCCGGAGGTGGGGGATACCCATTCGGAAAAGGAATGGATCGATATCGATTCCATGGTAGCCCTTTACCGGATCTATGCAGGGTATTTGGAGAAGAAGTTGGGAGGATGAAAGCTATGCTGCCTTTCAACGGAAGGGCGGGAAGAAGTGGGATCCTACCCCCCAAAGCAAAATATTGAAAACTAAAGAGCCTCTTGCAGAAATAAAAAAACCTGGTTATTTTTCGAGAAGGAGAGGAAATATAGGATAAGGAAGTCGCCTCCATTGTATAATACTACTCATTAACTCAGCGAAAGCAATGGTAGTAACAACAAGGAGGCAACTTTATGAAGAAACTATCACAGATTGTGGCTCCAAGTACAAGAAGTTTTATTTCCTCATTTAGAAGAAGAGTTTGAAGAACCTTTGACGGAGAAGTTAAAGAAGTTAGTGGCGACTCTGGAATTAGTGAGGATTGAAGAGCATGTTTTTATTCCTTCTTATTGGCATGGTCAACCCCCTAAGAACCGTAAAGAGATAGCACGATCGTTTGTTGCCAAGACAGTTTACAACCTGAGCCTCACACGGGAATTA
>JAJDAS010000089.1 GCA_029261755.1 Nitrospinia bacterium | reverse complement strand
TATTCCCTTTGCCTGCCATGCGAGAAAGCCCCCAATCAATTTCTAATATAGTTGTTAGGGCTATTATAGTATCTTTTTAACTGGGCAACAACGCGACAAGACCATAAAAACGTATCTATTTAATCGGGTCAAGCCATAGTGTCAATTAGTGTTAATTAGTGGTTAACTAAATATTTTGCTCTTTTTCCTCTGCGTTCTTTGCAAGCTCTGCGGTGAAATCATTTTATTTAATTCGTTATCCACAAAACTATATCAAAAATTGGATTTGATGTAAAAAAATAGGGCCGTTCCCAGTAACCGGTTGAGAATTTATCTCTCAGAATTATAAAATCAATGGAGAAAAGAAAACATGCCTCTCATAAAATCTAACCGCGAATGAACACGAATGAGCGGGAATAAAGAAAGAGCTAAAAAAATTCGCGTAAATTCGCGTCAATTAGCGGTTTAGAAAGTTCTTATTCTTTTTTGGCTTTGTCACTTAACTAATTGAAAAATATAAGCCTTTACATACATATCCCTTTTTGTGTTTCCAAGTGCGGGTATTGCGATTTCAACTCCTTTGCCCACATGGAACCACTCTTTGCCAGCTACGCCGAGGCTATTAAACAAGAGTTGGAACGCTGGCTGCCGCTGACCAAAAATCATGTCCTGGAATCCGTCTACTTTGGCGGCGGGACCCCCACCATCCTCCCTGCCGAAACC
Source organism: Nitrospinia bacterium (assembly GCA_029261755.1). GTDB lineage: Bacteria > Nitrospinota > Nitrospinia > JACRGO01 > JACRGO01 > JACRGO01. Next base: position 2,374 of record JAJDAS010000089.1, on the reverse strand, counting down.
CTTGCCTCTCTCCTCCGCTTCATTTATACCAATGCCCCACTTACAACGGATTGTGAGGTCACCGTGGAGGCCAATCCCGGAACCGTAGACCTGTCGAAGCTTAAAACACTCAGGGAGTCCGGGGTTACCCGGCTAAGTTTGGGTGTCCAATCCTTTGATAATGTACTCTTAAAAAAATTAGGGAGAGCTCACTCCAAAGAAGATGTGGTTGCTACTATCCAAAATGCCCGTGAGGCGGGCTTTGACAACCTCTCACTGGACCTGATTTTCGGCCTGCCGGGACAATCTCTTGATCAATGGAAAAATGAACTGAAGACGGCCTTCCACTTTTCCCCCGAACATTTATCCGCTTATCAACTTACCGTGGAGGAAGGAACGGAGTTCGGTAGGATGGTAGAGTCGGGCAAGCTCTCCCTTCCCCACGAATCCAACCTGGTGGAGATGTTTGAATGCACCTCTTCCATGATGAAAGACGCCGGTTATGAGCGGTACGAGATCTCCAACTACGCCAGAGACGGAAAGTATTGTCGGCACAATCTCAATACCTGGAGACATGGGGAATATCTGGCACTGGGCGCTGGAGCCTGTTCATTTCTCGATGGTGTAAGGAGGAGAAATATCCCAAAAGTTGAGGAGTACATTGACAAAATCGCGAGAAACCAATCTCCAGTGATTGAGGAAGAGCAGATCGAGGGAAAAAAGGAGTTATTGGAAATTCTGATGCTCGGACTTCGAATGGCAGAAGGAATTCATTTGAAGGAGGTTGAAAAACGAACTACCATCAGGGTACAAAATCAATTTTCCGACGCCATTTCCCATTGCCGTGAAGAGGGCTTATTAAGGCTGGAAGGTGATCAAATGGCCTTGACCGAAAAAGGTATGCTCTTTTCCAATGAAGTGTTTTTAAAGTTGATGTAAGGAAGTGGAAAAGAAGAAAAACCGGAGTGATGGAGCTATGGAAGGATGATTCATCACCCGCCACCCGCCATATGCCATCTACAATAAGCCATTGGCTATCGTCCCTGCGCTTCGTGCTCCGCTCCTTGCGCCTTGCAGGGGATAGATTTATAATGAAAAATTCATTAAGGACGGGCCAGAAATAACTTGGTGTTTTTCGCGCTCAGGTTTAGGTCAGGGTTGGCCGATCCGATTGAGCGAAACCACAGTAATAGCACCGCTATTTCGAGGATTTCGTGATTGAGTATCGGTCAAAGATGACCTGAAAATGAGATGCGAAAATGGTAAGTTATATCTGACCCGTCCTTTACCTACCCATAACAATTTTTTATACAGGAGAGTTCACCATGGCTTCCAATATTCCCACTGAAAAACAAAAGGCTCTGGACTTGGCCTTTTCCCAGATAGAACGCCAATTCGGCAAGGGATCCATTATGAAATTAGGCTCCTCGGACGCCCTGGTCAAGATCGCATGCATCTCCACCGGCTCTCCCTCTCTCGACCATGCCCTGGGCATAGGTGGAATCCCCAGGGGAAGGATTTCCGAGATCTACGGACCCGAATCATCCGGCAAAACCACCCTGGCCCTGCATGTGGTAGCGGAGGCCCAAAAGATGGGAGGAATCGCCGCCTTTGTGGACGCGGAACACGCCCTGGACCCCATTTACGCCAGTAAGCTGGGAGTGAATACCGATGACCTCCTCATTTCTCAGCCGGATACGGGGGAGCAGACCCTGGACATCGTGGAAGTTCTTGTAAGGAGCGGAGCTGTGGATGTGATCGTGGTGGACTCGGTGGCGGCGCTTACCCCGAAGGCGGAACTGGATGGGGAGATGGGGAGTTCCCATATGGGACTCCAGGCCAGATTGATGTCTCAAGCCATGAGAAAACTCACCGGGGTGATCAGTAAGTCCAAGACCTCTGTAATTTTTATCAACCAAATCCGAATGAAGATCGGTGTAATGTTTGGAAATCCCGAAACCACCACCGGCGGAAACGCCTTGAAATTTTATTCCTCTGTGAGACTGGACATTCGCAGGATCTCTTCCATCAAAACCGGAGAAAGCGTCTCTGGAAACCGGACCAGGGTCAAAGTGGTGAAGAACAAACTGGCGCCTCCATTCCGAGACGCGGAGTTCGACATAATGTACGGGGAAGGGATCTCCAAAACCGGAGACGTGCTGGACCTCGCCGTGAAGTACGAAATTGTAGCAAAGAGCGGCACCTGGTATTCCTTTGAAAACGAGAGAATTGGACAAGGCCGGGAAAACGTAAAGGTTTACTTCAAGGAAAACCCGGATATCTTCCAAACCGTGGAATCCCGTTGCCGGGAGAAGCTGGGCCTTCCCGCGCCGGAGCCTCAACCAGATGTGAATGCTGTCGAAGCTCCACCGCCAGGCAAGAAGAAGAAAAAATG
>JAJDAS010000088.1 GCA_029261755.1 Nitrospinia bacterium | reverse complement strand
AAGAAACTTACCGCTAATTCCCCCTTAGTAAAGGGGGGTAGGGGGATGTAAAGAAAGCTTTTGGAAGCGCCCTTAATTCTCTCCCATTGAGAACTACATGCTGTTTCTGGATAGCTCACAAACCTTAAAACACTTGGGCTTCAAGCCTTTTTAACCGTGCCCCCCTTGAACTTTGAACCTGAGCAGTTAGCATGCTTTTAAAAGCATGCTATGTCAGCTATTTATGAGGGGTAATTATAAGCTTTTCCCATATGGTTAGTCCACTTCAAAACCTTATACACTCTACCTCAATTGGTTTTCGGTATCTTAAAAATTGGTTAAATCAATTGCTAAGCATTAACTGCAACCAAAATTGGTTTTAGTATACAACAGGCAAACCAGCCTCTACCAAACAATATTTTGGTGAGAGTCCCCTGGCGGGGTATAAAGCCAGGGGACTCTTGCGCTGCAGAGCTAAAAAAGGGGAGGGCTCTACAACCGGTGAGTAAGCTTTTGCCATAAATACACTTTATTTGTAAGTACTTAAGGTGAAAAGATCGAAGGCTGAAGGCTAAAGTAAACCAAGTATCTCGAAATAACTTAATCAAACTATTTATAACCTTTTTAGTGCTTTTTCCTTCAGACTTCAGCCTTCAGTCTGAACACCTGAGTACTTACCTTTATTTTTTTGTAACTTATCAAAAAGTTTAAGATTAGGGCGCTTCCAAAAACTCTCTTTTTTTAAAGAAATTTCCCGCTAATTCCCCCTTAGTAAAGGGGGCTAGGGGGATGTAAAGAGAGTTTTTGGAAGTGCCCATTAGTGAAAATTAGTGGTTAAAAAGTTTTTTTTATTTGTTTGTGCCTTTATGGTAAAAATCTAAGCGCATCCAACAAACCTCTGCACTCGCGGGTTTAAATCTTCCATGGCCAGAGGTTTGATCACGAAATCGCTGGCCCCAATCCTGAACGCCTTATTACGGGCTTCCATTTCTTGGTCCGTGGTTATGGCAATAATCGGTACCGTGGGTGATTTAGAGCTTTTTCGAATATGGTCAATAAGCTTGAAGCCATCCACCTCCGGCATGAAGAGGTCGGTAATCACCAAGTTGGGAGCGAATTGCTCCACCATGTCCATAGCCATCTTGCCGTTTTCCGCCTCTATGCATTCAACATTGATGTCTTCGATAAAGGCCTTGATCAAACTCCTAAGTGGAGGCTCATCATCCACAATCAGCACTTTTGGCTTCACCATGGGTAACTGAACATAGAAAGTGCTCCCTTTGCCCACAGTGGATTCCACTGTTATTTCACCTCCATGAGTAGACACGATTTCTTTGCAATAAGGGAGACCCAGGCCGGAGCCCCTTTCCCCTCTTGTTCCTTTTGTGGTTGTATGAATGTCTTGACGGAAAAGGTTTGGCATGGCCTTCTCGCTAATGCCTGTGCCATAATCCTGGACCGCAATGGTTGTTTCCCGGCCTTCCGGGACAAAAACTTTTATTTTATCCCCGGTATCGCTGAATTTCACCGCGTTGCCCAGGAGGTTGGCGAAGACTTCGTGCAAAAGATGAAAATCCGCGAAAAGCCTCATCTTTTCCGGGACTTCGTTGATCAATTTGATTCCTTTCTCCTGGGGCATCAGGGCCATCTGCTCTATTACAAACTTTGTAAAACTATTCCCGTTGATGAATCGTGGCTGCAGGGTGATCTTCCCGGTTCGGAACCTGCCGATTTTGAGCAGCTCTTCAATCATGCTCACCAGCCGATTGCCACTTAGCATGGAACGTTTGAGCAGTTCTTTATGTTTTGGGCACAAGGGGTTTTCTTGGTCATCATGAATTAAACGTAAGAAACCAAGGATGGAAGTAAAAGGCGATTTCAGATCATGGGCAACCAGCGAAACAAACTTGTCTTTTAGTTTGGTTGCTTCTTCCGCTTGGTTTTTGGCTTTTTGCAGCTCCATTTCCCTTTCTTTTCTTTTGCTGATATCTCTTACAACGGCAACAAAGCGGGCCTCTTCGTCTTGTGGTTCGATATATTGCATGAAAACTTCCACAGGAATTTGGGTACCATTTTTATGAGTGAAAATGGTTTCAAAGGTGAGTGAAGCAACTGCTTTGTTCAAAAGTCGCGCAAGCATGCCCCGGAATGTGCCCTCGGTGAATTCAGGCTGGAGGTTCAACGGGGTCATGCCTAATAGCTCTTCACGTGTATACCCCAGGTGGTCCAGGGAGCCTTGATTCAGATAAAAGAATCTCAAGCTGCCGGGTTTGAACATAAACACGCAGTCGAGGGTCATATCCAGGGTGGTTTTGAATTGATTGACTTCATGTTCCGCTTGTTTCCGGTGGGTAATATCATGGGCTACACAGATCATTTCCGGGGGTTTGCCATTTTGGCTATGTATTAGAGAGCTTGAAAAAAGAACCGGAATTTTCCTTCCATTTTTTGCAAGGAGGAGTTTTTCCGATTCACTGATCACTCCTTTTTGATCAAGTTCGGCTAAGCAGTCCTGGTGTGACTCCATGGTCGCCGCGCAAATTTCCCGGCACGCCATGCCGATTAATTCCTCCTCCGAATAGCCCAGCATGCGGCTTGTGCTGCGATTCACTTTGGTGATTATCGAATGGGAACAAGTGAGAGAATCCGATGAGGTGGGCGTGATGACCAGGAGGGCGTCCATCATGGAGGCAAAGAGGTTGTCAACATAACCTTTTGAAACGGTGGTTTTCTTTAAATTGACAGCCATCTGATTAAAAGATTCCGCCAGTACGCCGATTTCATCCTTTGAAGTGATATCAACTCTCCTGGAGAGGTCTCCCTCTCCTATTTGTTTAGAGCTTTTTATGAGCCTTAGAAGAGGGCTTGAGATTGTTTTTGAAATGGACATCCCCAGGATGATGATCAGGCCTACAATAAAAAGCCCGATCCATAAAATTCTATTTCTTAAGAGATTCACGGAAGCGAATGCCTCCTCTGCGGTAATTTCGGATAATATCACCCACTGGACATCATGGATTTTCAGAGGAGCATAAGAACTCAGTGACGGCAACCCGAGACAGTTTTTGGCCATTTTGGTGGTGGAAATTCCACTTAATGCTTCCGTGATCCCTTTTCTCATAATATCCCAAAAAAGAACAGTGGTGGAATGTTCTTTCATTTGCCAAAATGGAAGACCCTGAGACCCTTGTTTGCCAAGAAAATCAAAAAACCACTCCGGTTTTTCCAGTAAAAACCTACAGTTACTGCGGGGTTTGTAATCGGAACCGACGATATAAGTTTCACCCGTTTTCCCCAAGCCCTCTTCTTCCCAATTGCCTTCTCCGGTGATGACCCGGTCAATTTCACTGATGGAGATTTGAAATACCAGAACACCTGTTTTTTTACCTCCATCAAAAACAGGTGAGGCTATGAATAGGGAAGGAGCATCGAAAGAAGGACCATAAAGCTCGAAATCACTCAACTTAACAAAATCTTTTTGGGAAGCTTCTCGGGCGTCCCGGAATGTATTAGCAATATTGGAGTCTTTATGGGGGCCTGTGAGAAGGCTGGTTGCGAAGTCAATCTCTTTACGAACGGAATAGACAATATGTCCGGTTTTTTCATCCACCAAAAAAATGTCGTAAAATCGAAACTTTTCTTGATAGCTTTGAAGTGCAGGGTGATATTTGGAATGGACTAAGTGGTATGAGTGGTTGGCTCCGACTGCTTCCTGGTTTAATTCGGGGTGGGTGGTCTCACCATTATTGGCAACATAGAAATGCTGTAGGATGGTTCCTTCAGCATCCGGCGGCGAAAAATTTATTGACTCCATGGGATGCGCCGGATTTTTCTTATTATATTTTTTTGCAAATGAATCTTCGTGATGACGCCTGACGCTCTCGGCATATTCGGAAAAACGACTTTCGCTAACTTGATAGTCTTCTTTGACATTGTGGAAGGCTGTTGTGAGCTGCTTCATAGCGTCCACAATCATATAGTTTTCGGAAAGCGTCGTAATCTGATTCTTTACTTGCTCAAAATAGTTCTCAACCTGCCTTTTTTTTATATCCCGCGTTGCGGTAAGGGCTTCAAAGGTTCGCTCCTCTATGGCCATTTTTGCAAGCTGATATCCCTGCCAGCCTATTATGACAATGGATAGTATGCCTATAAATAAAAAGGCCGAAACAAGCTTTGTTTTAAAACTAAGGTTTTCAAATGCCATGTTTTTGTCTTCAGTTTAGAACTATGGCCAACAATTGGAGTAAAGTTTTTTCTGGGGCAAACCTTACTTATGCTCTCCCATGGGAAATTGCATAAAATTGCCTATTAATAGCTAGTAGTATAGCAAAGAATATACCAGTAGCGTAAATACTCTTAACTCTTTGTTTTTTAAGGCGTTTTTAGGGGAAAGCGTCTTAGGATGCGCATTGCAAAACGCATGATTTTTGCATTTTGCAATATTGTTGAATCATGGGGTTGGAGTGCGGAGTAGGGAATGCGGAATGGGGAAGAGGGAGGTAAAAAAAACAAAAAATTAAGTAACTGCTCAGGTTCAAAGTTCCAAGTTCACGGTTCAAGGTTAAAAAAGCTTTGAAGCCAACATGCACCATGGCTCCACAGGGCTTCGCCACTATGGAGCCCGCTGTAAGAGCAAGGCTTTCAACCGGGAACCCTGAACCTGGAACCGGTTAACCTGAGTAGTTACAAAATCAATACTCAATCCCTTTTTGCGCTTTAATGCTTTTCTTGAAATGGTGTTTGACCTCTTTCATTTCCGTTACCGTATCGGCAATGTCAATAATTTCCTGTTTGGCGTTTCTGCCTGTAAGTACAACATGCAGGTTATTTTCTCTTTCCTTCAAAAAATTAAGGACCATGTCTACCGGAAGGAACTCATAATGCAGGGCAATGTTGATCTCATCCAAAATAAGCATTTGGTGGTTTTCTTCCCGAAGCTTTTCCATGCAAAACTCCCACGCCCTTAAAGCCGTGGCCGCGTCCTTTTGCAGGTTATCGCTTTTCCAGGTAAACCCTTCCCCAATTTGGTGGACTTCGAAGGCATTGGCCAACTGTTTCAGTGCATCCAGCTCTCCGGTTTCCCTGTTTTTGATAAATTGAACCATCAGAACCCGAAGACCTGCGCCCACGGCCCTCACACCCAAGCCGATGGCTGCCGTGGTTTTACCCTTGCCGTTCCCTGTGTGTACGATGACTAAACCTTTACTCATTTTTCTTTATCCTTCTTTGGAAATAGTTAAAATTTGGCGCTTCTACTGAGGTTACCTGGTTCAATATCGTTATTAAGGATACTTTACCCCTTGACCAGAGGGCCTTTTATATGTGTTGGCTGTGTTCCGTCCTCCGTTTTTTTCGAAACTGCTCATAGGCCCGGAGGGCCGAAAGCGTATAGCCGGGGGTGTCAGCCCCATAAGCGCTAAGTTGTTTTGGGGCAATATTAATCCAAAAAATACTTAGAAACCTGACACTTACGACTTCTTCCTCTCTCAGCTAGTAATTTTGCAAT
>JAJDAS010000087.1 GCA_029261755.1 Nitrospinia bacterium | reverse complement strand
AGCAATATAACGTATCTATTTAATCGGGTCAAGCCATAGGCTATGTAAAACAGGTGGATAGCAGCGGCAAGCACCTTTTGTCCCAAATCAATGACATTCTCGATATCGCGAAGATCGACGCCGGAGCAATGGAGGTCCAGCTTGGGCAATACTCTCCCCAGGAATTTATTAACAGCCCGGTGGCCTGGATGGCCGCCCAGTTCAAAAAGAAAAAAATCAGCGTGGAAACAAGTATCGACGCTGATATATCGACTATGTTGGTGGATTGCCGGAAATGTCGTCAGATCATGCTAAACCTCCTTTCCAACGCGCTTAAATTTACACCGGAAGACGGTCAGGTGAATATCGGTGTCCTCCAAAAAGGGGATGCCAACCTCAGAGTGGAGGTGAAGGATACCGGGATGGGAATCGAAGCGCATGAGCTACAAGACGTCTTTTCCGAGTTTCATCAAACGGACCATGCCCGGGACGAACAGCTTGGCGGAACGGGTATCGGATTGGCCCTTACCAGGCGTTTAGTGGAGTTGCATGGAGGAGATATCGGTGTGGAGAGCGAATTTGGAGAAGGAAGCACTTTTTGGTTCACTCTGCCTCTTAAGAAGCCGGAGGATATAGAATCCGAAGGGCAAGAGATGGAAATTGGTGCTGCCACGACACCTCCCGCTGGCAACCGCATCCTGGTGGCGGAAGATAACGAGACCAATCTTTCCCTGATTTTGGATATGTTGAGCATTCATAACCACAAAGTTGCCGTTGCAAGAAACGGTAAAGAGGCGGTGGAAATGGCCCAATCTTTTCGCCCCGAACTGGTCCTGATGGATATCAGGATGCCGATAATAGGAGGGTTGGAAGCAACCAAACTACTGCGCTCCATGCCTGAATTTGCCGAGACGCCCATTATCGCTTTGACCGCCAGCACCGGCTCGGAGGCGGAAGACAAACATATCTCCATCGGCTGCACCGAGCATTTGCCCAAACCGGTGCAATCACAACAACTTTTCGCGGTTTTGAAAAAGTATATAGCGTAGAAGCCGTATTCACACCAAGGAAGGACTATCCGAAAAAGATGGAAATAGACCAAAAGAAATTCTTCAATGCCGACTTTCTTCTTCCAAAAGAAGGGGAAGAACCCCGGGAAAATGTCTTATCCTTCATAGAAGACCTGGAGAAATTGAAGACAATTCGAAGCTTATTCGAGGAACACTCTATAGGCTTCACCGGACTGGAGGATTTGGGTTTACTGGAAGATCTGTTAGGCCAGGAAAACTACACTTGCATTTTGTTGGATTTTCAATTATTGAAAGCAAATTTTCAACACCGCATTGGACCGATTATCAAAGAAATTAAGAAATGCGATCCCGCCATGGAAATACTGGTGTTTCTACCCTCTCACCAGCAAGAGGTGGCAAAAGAACTGTTGGCAGCTGGGGTAAACACCTGTATTGTTGATAATGGCGACCGTAAACGCTTTTTATCGGATCTCCTCCAATCCGTTATCAATAAGAAGCCCGGTGGCGAAAAAGAGGAAGCATTCTCCATTGAAGACCTGGAAGGGCGTCCCGAAAGAAGAAAAGGCTATCGTGAGCTAATGGACCAGGTGGCAGACATGTCTTGTAAACTGGAAGAGTTTCTCATTCGTGAAACAAATTTGAGAAAAGAGCTGGAAATGGCCCTGCACCGCGAAAAAGAGGTGGAAAGAGAGCTGAGGAAAGCCAACCATGCAAAAGACCGCTTTCTCTCCAATATGAGCCATGAACTGCGCACCCCTCTCAATGCTATTTTGGGCTTCACCGATCTATTGAACGGACAGTTTTTCGGAAAACTCAATGAAAAGCAAACGGGCTATGTGGGTAACATCAGTAGCAGCAGCAAACACCTTTTGTCCCAAATCAATGACATCCTCGATATGGCCAAGATCGACGCCGGCGCAATGGAAGCCCAATGGGACAGATATTCTCCTGTGGAGTTCATTAACCGCCCGGTGGACTGGATGATGGCCCAGTTCAAACAAAAAAATATCAGCGTCAAAACCATTATCGATCCATCTTTGAATACGCTGATAGTGGACTGCCGAAAATGTCGTCAGATCATGCTGAATCTCTTGTCCAACGCCCTTAAGTACACACCAAAAGGCGGCCATATAGAAGTTCGCGCCTCCAAAGAAAAGAATGCCGAATTTCGAGTAGAAGTGGAAGACAACGGTGTGGGAATAGAGGTGGATGAACTTGAAAATATTTTTTCCGAATTTCACCAGGCGGACCAAGCTCGGGATCAACAGCTAGGCGGTACGGGGATCGGATTGGCCCTGACCCGGCGATTGGTTGAACTGCATGGAGGAGTAATCGGTGTGGAAAGCGAACCTGGAAAAGGTAGCAAATTTTGGTTCACCTTCCCTCCAGACAGACCCGGAGGTAAAAAAAGCGATGAAAAAGAGAAGACGATGGCTGCCGGGGGAAAACTGCCCATGGGTAACCGCATTCTTTTGGCGGAGGACGACGAGGCCAACCTATCCATGGTTCTCGATATGCTTAGCATCCACGGCCATAAAGTGTCGGTAGCCGGAAACGGCAAAGAGGCCGTGGAAATGGCCCAGTCCTTTCGGCCCGACCTGATTCTCATGGACATCCGTATGCCGGTGATGAATGGCTTGGAAGCCACCAGGCAACTACGTGCCTTGCCGGAGTTTACTAATACTCCTATTATTGCTTTAACCGCCTCCGCCGATGAGAAAGCCACAAAAGAACAAATTGCTTCCGGTTGTACGGAGCATCTGCCCAAACCGATCCACTCAGAGGAACTGTTCGCGATTTTGGAAAAGTATCTGGTGAAGAAAGAATGAGCGGGGAACAAAACAGCGACGAGTAAGTAAAAGCGCAGCCAAAAGTGGCATTTACTGGATCAAAGCGCATACCTCCATGAACCATGAAGAAAAAAATCAAAGTTCTCCATATTATCACCAGGCTCGACAAAGGGGGCGCTCCCAAAAATACTCTAATCACCGTTTCGGATGCGGATAAGAACACCTTTGAGGTAGACCTCGTCTCCGGAATATCAGAAGATCCCGAATTGGACGTGGAAAAGCGAACCACCGGTAGTGGGGCGCGGCTCTTCATCGTCCCGGAAATCATCCGTTCCATCCGGCCTACAACAGACTTCATCTCCATCTGGAAACTCTACCGCCTGATCAGAAAAGAACAATACGATATCGTTCATACTCACACCTCCAAACCTGGGGTGACGGGTAGAATCGCCGCCATCCTGGCAGGCGTACCTGTTCTCATTCATACCTCCCATGGACACATTTACGAAGGTTTCTTTTCGAGCCCCGTTAGTTGGGTTCTGCTGCAACTGGACCGATTCCTTTCGCTATTTACCCATAAAATTATTACTCTCACCGAACGGGGGATGAAAGAACAGATAGGTATGAAAATTGCTTCTCCGCAAAAATTTGCGGTAGTGCCCAGCGGCATTGACGTCCAACGGTTCGCCACGAAAAAGGTAGACAAGAAAGCAAAGAAAACGGAACTTGGCCTTTCTCCTGATTCGACCCTCATTGGGCATGTGGCTCGTCTTGTACCGTTGAAGGGGCACTCGGATCTATTGAAAGCCGTTCCCAAAATCATCGAGATTTTTCCGGAGGCGATGATTCTTTTAGCGGGGGACGGACCTTTGAGGGAAGAATTGGAGCAAGAAGCGAAGCAACTTGGAATTTCCAAGCATGTGTTTTTTGCGGGTCACCGTGAAGACATAGAGGATATTTATTCTATTCTGGATATTTTGGTATTGCCCTCCGAATTAGAGGGAATGGGGAGGGTAATCCTGGAGGCCATGGCCTCCTCCTGTCCGGTGGCTGCCACCAACGTTATGGGTATCCCGGAATTGGTTGTTCACGGGGAGACAGGCCTACTTTTTCCTCCGAGAAGGCCGGACAAAATTGCAGAATCCATCTGCGCCATTCTGCAAAACCCTGAAGAAACCAAGGTAAGAGTTCAAAAGGCTTATGCCATGCTGGAAGGGAAATACGACCACAAAAGCATGGTTAAAAAAATTGAGGAGCTGTATTTATCTCTTGTGGAGTCATGAGGAAACCCTACAAAATGATTTAACATCGAACATCCAACATCGAACGCTGAACATCGAAAAAGGTAGTTTTTTTCGCAGGCTCCATAGTGGCGCAGCCCTGTGGAGCCACACTGCCGCATTTTGGCTCCACAGCCCTGACGGGACTATGGAGCCAGCACGGGAATATTTTTTTAAAAATTTCTACCTTCTTCGATGTTCGACGTTAAATCTTTCAATCATCTTTTTTAATAACCTACCAAACAACGCCAGCCATGTTCATAAACACCGCCCAAAAAATTTTCAAAAACACCGGAGTGCAGGCCCTTGGCACCATCTGGAACACCCTTGTAGGCCTCCTGATAGCCGGTCTTTTGTCTCGTTATCTCGGAAAGGCGGGTTACGGAGAATATTCACTTGTTTTTATCTATCTCTACTTTTCCACCATCATAGCTTACCTGGGTTTTGACGCAATTCTGCTGCGAGAGATGTCCAGGGAAAAGAACGAAGACAACCAAAACCGGCTCTTGACCTCCGCGCTCCTGTTGAAACTGTGTTTTGCCGTCGTAGCCATCGGCGTGACCCTTCTCTATCTCTCCTTCACCCATTACTCTCCCACCATAAAATGGGCTGTGGTTCTGGTGAACCTGACCCTTCTTATCGGCGCATGGGAAAGCATGGAAGTAGTGTTCAAGATGCGTCTGAAAATGCAGTACAGCGTCATTTCAAGTGTCATTTCCCAAGCCATCCATCTCCTGTTTATTTATTTGGCCATTACGAAGGAAATGGATTTGCCTTATCTTATTTCCGCCTACCTGATTGCCAGAACTGCAAGGGTCATTTCCATTTACGCCTTTTCACGCAAATTCATCCAATTTCATTTTGAGTGGCACTGGCCTTCAACGCTTTTGATATTCAAGGAATCCCTCCTGCTGGGATTGGCAAACGGACTCTGGATTATTTATTACAGGGTGGACAACCTGATGTTGGATTTTATGCAAGGGCCTGGAGCGGTGGGGCAATACAACGCGGCATATAAATTTGTGGACATGGCATTTCTATTGTCAGGAATGTTGATGAATTCCATCTATCCTCTTATGTCCAGCAGGTATCCCGGTGATATTCCTGGGCTGAAACGCATTTACCAAAAATCCGTTAATTTTATTTCCGTAATCGGGGGAAGCCTGGCCTTGCTCATTATCCTTCTATCTCCTTACCTGATCACTTATATTTTTGGCGCTAATTTTCAGGAGTCCATATTAACTTTAAGGATACTCGGAATGGTCCCGTTGCTTATTTTTCTCAATAACGTTGTGGGCCATATGCTGCTCGTCTTGGGTATGCAGGGGAAACCGCTTTTTACCATGAGGCTGTTTGGGGTGGTGATCAATATCTCTGTGAATTTGTGGTTGATTCCAATTTATGGCTGTAATGGAGCGGCCTTGGCCACGGTGGCCACAGAGTTCATTCTGCTGTTAGTAGCCTTTGTGATGATTGCCAAAAAGATTCATTATTACCCGGGAATTCAGATTCCACTTCTAACCGCAACCGGCATATTTTTCTCTTGTGTGGTAACATATTATGTTTCCTACCCAATTCTTGATATTGGCGTGGGATTCCTGTTCTTCTCCCTATTGCTCTCCGCCTGGATTTTCCGGAATTGGGAGGAGGTCAGGGAAATATTCTTGAAATCGGAAGACACGTGAGAGATTCCATGAATAATTTAAAACTTTTTTTATGCTAACGCATCTATATTCAATTAAAGAATCACTTTGTGCCTTCTGCCTTTGTGCCTAAGTAGGTACCAATTATCAATCGTCTCAAAAGGAGAAAAAAATGATTAGCGAAAATATGGCCGCCGCATTGAATAAGCATCAAAACCTGGAGATTTTTTCATCCTACCTTTATCTTTCCATGGCCTTTCGCGCCGACCACATGGGACTCAAAGGAATAGCCCACTGGCTCCATATGCAAGTAAGGGAAGAGTTGGTTCATGTGGAGAAGTTCAGTAGCTACCTTCTGGACCAAGGCCAGGAGGTGGTTCTGGACGCCATTGAAAAGCCACAGGCTGAGTTCAAATCAGCCCTGGACATCTATGAATCGGCTTTGGAACACGAAAAACTTATCACTGCCAAGGTGAACGACCTCGTAACCCTTGCAAGCGAGGAAAGAGACCATGCCACAGTGGGAATGCTCCAATGGTTCGTCACCGAGCAGGTGGAAGAAGAAGCCACTTTTGGGGACATCGTGCAAAAGCTGAAACTCATCGGCTCGGATGGCAGTGGACTATTCATGTTGGACAAGGAACTTAGCGCCAGGCCTCTGCCCGCTTTGGCGCAGGGTGCTTAGATTTGTGATTTTAGATTGTTGATTTAGTTTTTTTTAACTAAATATTCCTTCAACCTAAAATCAGCAATCTAAAAAATTAAAAATATCTTTTGCTGTAATCACCGTCCAAAAAGCTCCTTGTACTTTCCGTATCCTTCCCTATCCAACTCTTCCTTTGGAATGAATTTTAAGGAGGCGGAGTTGATACAGTAACGCAAACCGGTGGGAGGCGGTCCGTCATTGAAAAGATGTCCCAGGTGGGAATCGCCATGTTTGCTTCTCACTTCGATCCTTGTCATGAACAAACTCCCGTCTTTTCTTTCCACCATGTTTTCCGATTCCAGGGGCCTGGTAAAACTTGGCCAACCGGTGCCGGAGCCAAACTTGTCCACAGAGCTGAATAGCGGCTCACCGGAGGCAATGTCCACGTAGATTCCCTCTTCCTTGTTGTCCCAATATTCGTTCTTGAAAGGACGTTCGGTGCCGTTTTTTTGCGTCACTTTGTATTGCAGGGGAGAGAGAGTCTTTTGCAACTCTTCATCCGCCGGTTTGAAATATCGGCTCCTTTTTTCTTCCTTGCCGCCCCAGGTTTTTTCCAGAAACCGGTCCCTACCGGAACCAGACCTATAGAGTTTGTAGCGGAGTGAATTCTTTTTGTAATAATCCTGATGATACTCTTCGGCCGTGTAGAAAACCGTGTACTGGAGGAGCTTGGTGGCAATGGGTTTATGGAACTTCCCGGAATTGCTTAGCTTCTTCATGGATTCCTCCGCAAGACGCCTTTGGTCTTCGTCGTGAAAAAAGATAGCAGATCTGTATTGAGACCCCCTATCCACGAATGAGCCCCCGTCATCGGTGGGATCGATCTGTCTCCAGAACAGCTCCAAAAGTTCCCCGTAGCTTACTTTTTGTGGATCATAAGTAATCTGAACCGCTTCTATATGTCCCGTGGCGCCGGAAGAAACCTCTTCATAGGTTGGATTTTCCTTCATCCCGCCGGTATATCCGGATAATACGCCTAACACACCATCCAATTCTTCGAATGGCGCTTCCATGCACCAAAAGCATCCACCCGCGAATGTAGCTTTTTCATATTGATTCTCTGCCATAACCTCTCCTTGAATGAGGAATGAAGCCAGTAACAAAATGGTTGGTTTTATGAATCGTTTAAACATTTTTTACCATTTAAAGAAACAGATATTTAACGCAGAGTTCGCAGAGAACGCTGAGAAAAGATAAATAAAAACCGATAATACCGGTTTTCTCTGCGTCCTCTGCGCCTGCGGTGAATATTAAAGGTGCCAAATTAAGATGAGATAAAAAATTGGAAGGTTCCAAAACTGTTTGCGGGAACTGTTCATCGACTTTGGATTTGCGGGAGGTGTGTAGAGGAAATGTTACCTTCAAGCCGGATAAAAGCTATCGACTCTAATCGGTTTTCTCTTTGTTCGTAGAGGAGCCAAGGTGGGAGGTGGGATCCTTCTTCGGTTTCGGCATAATCCCGGACATTACCTCAACCAATCGTTCGCCAAGAATCCGGCTGATATTAAAATTGAGTTTGGCCACGATGTGGGGAAAGAACTTCAGGTCCTTCTTAAGCCTTTCGTAATCAAATCGCAACGCCCCCACGGGAGTCAAAGCCCGAACATCCGCAGTCCTCTGAATTTCCTTGATGTAACCGATTTCCCCAAAAACCAGACCTGGTCCAAGCACCGCAAGCCGCTTGGAGCTGTCCTCGTTTCGTCGCACCACTTCCACCTCTCCGTTGAGAATCAGGAACATGCTTCTCCCCATGGTCCCCTGCTCCACCAACAGATCCCCTTCCTTGAATTCGTGCAATTCCGAGATCAGGATCGCCTTCCGCATCTGGTAGCCGGTCATGTCCTGGAATAAAGGGCTTTGTTCCAGCACCTCTTTCTGCATGGACATGGCCAGGATCTGGTAAAGTCCCACCAAGCGGACCCGAGTCATGATGATGGGCGTAATCAAAAGGTTGGCGAAGAGCGCGAAAAGCATGGTAGCTGCAGAAAAGGCTCCAAATTGCGCTATAACGGTGAAGTTGGATTGAATTAGAATTCCAAAACCCAGCGCCAGGGCAAGGCTGGTAGCTACCATGGGCGTGGCCTCTTCCGCAACCGTTTTTTGCACCGCCTCTTCGTAATTGGAGGTTCGCCGACACAAATCGTTGTACCTGGAAAAGAGATGAATGGTGCCATCAATGGCGATACCGATGGCGATCACAGCCACCATAGCGGTTCCGGGATTTAAAGGGATCCCTAAAAAACCCATCACACCGAACATCAGTATGATGGGAACCAGGTTAGGGATGAGTGAGATGAGTCCACCCTTGAAGGAGGTGAACATAGTGGACATCATCAGAAAGATCACGCAGAACAGAATGGCCAGGGATTTCACTTGCGCCACCAGAAGGCTGTCGGCAGCGGCGTTGATCATGAGGTTCTCACCCACGACGTGGGCCTTCATCTGCACCCCGGCGATGTCCGACACCACCTCCTTTAGTTCGCGTATGTGCTTGTTCAGGGTATGGGAATCATTGACGTTATGCCGAACAACGATATTGGCGCGTTGATAATCGTGGCTCACGTAACTTTCCAGGTCCCGGCGGTGAAAAAATAGCAGATATTGAGCCACAAGTTTACGGGTGTCCGGAGGTTTGAAATACTTGGCTTTCCCCTTGTGAAATTCCCGGTTCACCAGGGAAAGGTGGTCGGCTAAAGATATGCTCCGGTCGAAAATCCCCTGCTTCTCTAAAAACCTTTGGATGTCGCTCAGTTTTTCGATGTTTCCGGGTTCCAGGAAGGCCTTTTCATCTTTGGATTCAAGAGTAATGAAGAACACCTTCATGCCAGACAGATCCTGGTGAATCTTGTGGACGTCCTGGATGAGGGGGCGGTCTTCTTGAAAGTAAGACAAAGGATCGTTGGTCACAGACAGCTTTGATGCCTGGTAGACAAAGAAAGCGCACAGTAACGCCGTGGCCAGCAGGATGGACCGTGGGAAATTGCGATTGGTAAAACCGAACACCCGGACAAATAGTCCCGGCAAACCACGAACCCGTTCTTCACCCCTAAAGAGACTGGAACTGCGCGGCCCCAATATGCTTAAAGCCATGGGAACAAAAAGAATGGTGATGACTCCGTTTGCCAGGATAGCGAATGTGGCGGCTAACGCGAAATCCCGAATGAGGTCGATGCCGCTAAAGATGTTGCTGGCAAAACCCATGGCGGTGGTAAAAATGGTGAGGAGTAAGGGTACGCCCATGCGTTTCATCATGAAACGGGTGGCAGAGGCACGGCGGTCTTCCTCCGACTGGGTTAACCCGTGAAAATAGGAGGAGAGCATGTGGGTGTCCTCCGTGGAACCGATAACCACTACCAGGGAAGGTAGCATAGCGCTCAGAATGTTGAGGGGAATCCCTGTCCAGCCCATCATGCCTAAGGTCCAGGCGATGCTCAAGGCGGATGTGGCCAGAGGCGCCAGGGCGGCGAACCCGCTACGAAGAAAAAAAAGGATCGCCAATACCAGCACAAGCGCCGACAATGGCCCCAGCAGCTTGAGATCCTCAAAAAGAACGGACTTGAGTTCGGCGTTGATTCGCGGCGGCCCCACCTGAAAAACTTCCTGGAAAACCGATCGAGTTGGTGCAAGAATCCCTTCCAGCACCTTATTCACCCGGTGGTCGAAGCCGTCGTCCTCCCGGTCCTCCCGAATGGAAACCAGCAATGCCGTCACAGTTCCGTCCCTCGAGATGAAGTTATCAACAATGAGGGGATTGTAAAGCGCATCGGCCTTGGCCTGGTCGATGGCTGCCTGCTCCTTGGGAGCTTCCGGCAGGAAAATCCGGGTATCCAACTCTCCACCTTTCCCACGGATGCTGCGCAGATTGAAGAGATCGTCCACTCGCTCCACAAACTCCAGTCCTTCCAGAGTATAATGCAATTCCTCCAGAGCGGCTAGTTTGTCAGGCGTCCAGAGCTTGCGGTCCCTTACATAAATGATGGTACGGTTGTCCGACCCGAACTCCCTGGCGACACGGTCATAAACCGGCTTATCCGGGTCGGTGTCGGAAATCAGGCTATTGAAGCCTGTATCCACGGTAAGGTTGGGAATACCCAACCATGCTCCGTATGAAACCGATAGCAGGAATAGTATGGATGCCAGACGGTAGTTCACTCCCAGCATTAGGAATTTGTTGAACATATTTTAGCTTTCCTCTCGTTCTCAGGCACCTGCCCTACCCTCTCGCTCCAAGTTCCTGGTTCACTGCCATTAAGTTAAGGAAGTGATCTTTAGTTTGTCCCTGAGGGACTTGAGAAAGTATCCCAGCAATTCATTGCTGGGTCAAGAACCCAAATAGTAAAGTCCCGTAGGGACGACTGAATCCCAGTGTCGGCTCCACATCGCTTTTCAGCCGTCCCTCCAGGACTAAAAAACCTATGGCAACAGACCCAGCGATAAATCGCTGGGCTACTTTCGGTTGTCCCTCCGGGACAAGAAAAGATCAAAACCCAAACCAAAAACCTTACCTAATGGCATTGTGGGCCCTCCCTGGCAACAAGAAGAGTCTTTGTTTAAAAGTGTTACTTCTATTCCTTTTCCGTCTCACCCTCACCGCCATCCTTGGATACCTTCTCGAAAAAACTTCTTTCCACTCCCTTAATATGCCGGTTCTCGAAGAGCCAGTTGGATGTGAACATCTCCGGGGGTACGTAATCGTTGGAAAAGACCCTTCGGTTTATTTTTATCAGAGTTTTATGCCGCTCTTTATGATTTTCCATGAGGATCATATTGGCTCGAAACATATCCCCATTTACCCTTTTCAGATCGTGGTGGGTCTGGCGTTTTAAAAAACGTCCGCGACGGTCATAGTAGTCTGTGCGGACCACATACAGGTTGTCTTTACGTATGAAGTGCCGGCGCAGATTGTATCCCGTTGCTCGTTCAATCTCCTTGTTCCTTGGAAATGCCTTAACGACATAATAGTTGATCTTGCCGATCCTTGCATCATCCGTTCGCGAATATCGAAAGTCGGATAGGACCTCCGCCGCCAGGTCTTCGATAGCAAAGTCGGTTCCCAAAAAAGCGCCACCTCTATTCTCTCCTGCGCTGGACTTCAGCTCCTTCCCAAAAGCAGGCAGATAAACCCAGCTTTCTCCGGCTTTCGACTCCTCATGAGTGGCCAGCAGTGCGACTCCCCGGACTTCCACAGGATTGTCGAACACCAAGAGATATTTCACTGTTCCGTCCTTTTCTACTCTGGAGAAACGTCGTGCTTTTCTGACATCCCGGTTTCCCGCGCCGTCCATGAGGATCATGGTCTGCTCTTCATAGACGTAGGGGAAGAGTTGGTGTCGCTGAAAAGCCTCTTCCATGATGCGCCGCCCCGTCCATTCCTCCTCTGCCTGAACCGGCGTTGCTAAAAAAGGTAAGAAAAGCAGGATTAGAAATATTTTAGATTTGTGAGTTGTGAGTTGTGAGTTAAAAAACATATTTGAAAGTCTTTAAAATGAAAGACATGGAACCGCGAATGAACGCGAATTCTCGCGAATAAAAAAAAGAATTAAAAATATTCGCGACCATTCGCGGTTTTCTTGGTTTTTTAAAATTAAAATATATTTGGCTATGTTTTGTATTTAAAAGCTAAGCCAACAATGTGCTCAAATATCTTTCCCGCCGTCTGCTCCTCCCGGAAAGAGATGGATCGCTCAATCCCCTTCTTTACATAATCGTCTCTCTTTTCATGATCGGACAATAAATCAAACATGGCAGAGCTTAGCTGGTCGATATCCAGCGGATTAACCAAAATCCCGGCATCCCCCACCACTTCCGGGACGGCGGATAGATTGGAAGCAATCACGGCGGTACCGCAGGCCATGGCTTCCAGGGGTGGGAGTCCGAATCCCTCATAAAGGGTTGGAAAGACAAAGATCTCCGCCATGGTATAGAGGACTTCCGGTTTGTCCACTTCCAGAAGGGTGTTGGTAAAGACCACCTTGTCCTCAATTTTTTCATTGGAGACGATATTTTTAATTTTTTTGCCATGTGAATCAAGCGGCCCAGCCAATACCAGCTTATATTCGGGGAAGGAAGGAGACAACTTTTTGAAGGCGCGAACCAACGATTCCACATTTTTATGGGGCTTGAAATTTCCCAGGTAAAGCAGATATTTGTCCGGCAAACTGAATTTCTGCTTTACCTTATTTAGAAGCTTCGGATCAGTAACCGGACGGTAGCATTCCGCCAAACCAAGCGGAATCACCGTAATCTTTTGAGGGTCCACTTTCCAGAGTTGAACAATGTCCTGCTTGGCATGTTCCGAGTCGGTGATGATGCTGATTGGCATTCTGGCGCATGCCTTGCCGATCACCGCATAGTAGGCCCTTCCCCAAAATCCAAGGGCCTTTCGGTAAGGAGGAAAAACCAGGTACATCAGATCGAGAACCTGTCCAACCACGGGAATTTCCGCCCTTAGTGGAACCTTGTAATAGGGGGAGTAAAAAAGGTCCACTTTATTTTTCTTCAAAGCTTTGGGGAGTTTCCACTGGTCCCAGAAGAATGTGAGAAGGGAGGCTGGCATAACGATCCTCCTCACGTTTTCATCGAAGGAGCAGGGAATTTCCTTTTCGGAAAAAAGAACCAGTTCGTGGTCTTTTCCGTGCTTGAGAAAATATTGAATGAAGTTCGCCAGGGACCTTCCGATCCCGGTTACTACTCCATCCTGAATTTCTCTCGCGTCAATGCCTAATATCATTTAGTCACCGGAAATATTGTTGCCTGTTTTTTAAAGGCATTTTGGAAATCAAAACGACGGGTATTATCGCATAATAAGTAAGCTTTTAGAACTTCCAAAGAGACAAAATGTCTTCATAAATTTTTTCAATGGTATTAGAATGGGTTTCCAGGCTGAAGTTCCGCTCCACTCGCTCTCTTGCGGCATCGCCTAGACTTTTTCTTAAGGTCTCATCAGTTGATAGTTGTTGAATCATATGGGCCAGTGCTTCCACGTTCCCGAACTCCACCAAAAGAGCGCTCTCTTCATGATTCACAGCCTCTTCGATGGCATTGATCTTTGAGGCAATGATGGGAAGCCCCATGCTCATGGCCTCTAATAAGGAGCGGCTGAACCCCTCTCGTTGAGAAGGTAGGACAAAGACATCCAGTGCAGAGAGGATTTCTACCACATTCTCCCGAAACCCGGAAAAGATTATGTTATTTTCCAAATGGAGTTGGACCGCCAACTCTCTTAACCTTTGCTCAAAGTCCGGATCCAATGCCCTTCCCGCGAATACCACCTGAAGCTGGAGAGCGGGATTCTTCTTAACGGCCAGCTCCAATCCCTTTAAAAAAAAATCGTGGCCTTTGAGAGGAATGATGTTTCCGATAATACCAAAGAGGATTGTCTCTTGAGACACCCCAAGCTCTTCTCGGATTTTGCCGCGAAGGGAAGGGTCGAGGCAGAATTTAGAACTATCCACGGAGTTATAAACCACGCGGCATTTACCTTTGAGCTTTGATGATTGCTGCCCAAATCTCAGGTTTTTTACAGACTCGGACGCGCAGACTATGGTGTGGGCCAGAGAACCCAGAAGGGCATCGTACCAGTAAATATCGCGAATGGTTTCCCTTACGTGCCAAATTACCGGTACTCCGAGGAGCCTTCCCGCAAGGCCACTGTAAAGACAGGCCCTGGAGCCATTAGCGTGAATAATATTGATGTTGTTGTCTTTCACCCATCGGGCCAATTTCAAAACGGCGAGAAGTGGGCGGCCCGTGATCATGGTTTTCAAAGGCGGGAAAGGCATAACGAAAACCTGGTTGGACTGATTGCGATAGGTTTCAGCAATTTCACCTTCATCGGGAACTACAATGATGGGCTCGACTTTTTCTTTACTGATGCAGCGAATAAGCTCCGAAAAACTACGCTCCCCACCGCCCATGAAGTAAGATTGATTAAATACGTAGGCTATTTTCATTGTTATTGAGGATTCAAGGAAAGAGTTCTGCCACGAAGGCACAAAGACAAAAAAAAATCAAACGCACCACTCCACCACTCCACCACTCCACTACTCCAGCATTCCAGCATTCCTTTATTCCAATCCCCCGTGCTTAGCAGCTTTTTCCAGAACCGCTTCATACTGGAGAGCGATTCTATCCCAATCAAAAAAGTTGGTGGCTTTTTCATGCGCCGCGCTCCCCATTTTTTTTCGCAAGTCCGGGTTTTTGAGAAGCCGGATAATGGCCTCTCCCATGGCCTTTGGATTGTTGGCTTCCACTAAGAGGCCGTTTCTTTCATCGTCCACTACCTCAGGGATCGCCGTGTTGTAAACGGAAACGATGGGTTTTGCCCAACTCATAGCCTCGGCCAAAACCATGCCGAAGGTCTCGTAGGTGGAATGAAAAACAAACAACTCACCGGCTAAAAAATAGGACGGCACATCTTCTTCCGGTACAAACCCGGCGAACTTCACATGATCACTGATACCCAACTCTTGACCCATCCTTTCCAGGTCATCCTTTACAGGGCCTTTTCCGGCCACAATCAAAACGGCTTTTGGACATTCCTTCAGAACGTACTTCATACTATGGACAACCACGTCTACCTTTTTTTCCGGGGACAGCCTTTGGAGGTTGAAGATGATAGGACTATCTTCAGGGATATGGAATTTCGCTCGCACATCCACAGGATTCTTCGGCTTTTTTTGAAAGGTGAGGCCGTTGTAAATCACTTGGCCGGGACCCCGGTTATTTCCATAAATAGCCTCTCGGCAAAAGCCGGAGACGTAGGTAATTTCCGTGGCAAAGCTTAGCAGAAGGCGGTGCCAGTATTTCCAGAAGAAAGGGGTTCCAGGACCGGGAACGTCTCTTCCGTTCAAGGTGACCACAGTGGGGACGGACCACAAAAGCCTGGCCGCAATAGCTCCCAGTCCGGTGGGCATAACGTAATGGGCATTTAGTACATCAGGTTTAAACTCACGTACCGCTTTATTTATGGCCGCAACGGTGGAAAGGGAAAAGGGGGGGATGAGCCCATGCGTGACTTTATGGCCCCGGATTCGCATCATTGTATATTTATCGTAATACCGTTCCACTTCAAAGTTGACATCGTTGGCAAACTCGTCGGACCCAAATTGAGACAGCACTTTTTCGGAGAGATAAGGGGTGATGAGCCTTATAGAATGTCTTTCGGCGAGCCTGCGATAGATTTCAAAAACAACCTTTTCAGCACCACCGAGAGCAGGGAAAAAGGTTGGGATTAGAACTAAAATTTTCATTTAAAAAATCAACCTTTCAAAAAACGGACGGTTTCTTCGGCTATATTCTCCCATGAGAATTGCCGATACAACAATTCCGCTCCGCTCCTCAAGGATTCTCTCTTTTCGGAATTGCGCATCAAATCCAAAATAGCTTTTTGAAGCTCCGACGACGCGCGAGGAGGCACCAATAACAGGTTCTCATTGTTTTTAAAATATTTGAATGGGATAGACGGCAGGGTACTGATGATGGGAAGAGCATGCGACAGCCCTGCCATTAAACTTCCCCTTCTGGAAGAAACACCCTGGTCGTAAGGAACCAGGTAAATGTCGGTAGCTGAAAGAAAGAGTGATACATCCTCCTCTGGTTGATAACCAACCCACGTAATGAATGATCCTAATTCGTAACCTTCAGCCAAGCTCACCAGAGATTGATAATAGTCTTTTTGCCCAGGCCGAACTGCGCCCAACATAAGCAAATGAAAATCGGAAAACTCTCTTTTTAAATTTCCTAGCGCTTCCATCATGGTTTCCACTCCCTTTCCGGGATAGTAGAGTCCGAAGTGGGTAAGAACCAAATCATCCTTTTTAAATCCCATTTTTTCTACAACCTTCTCCCTGGCCTCCTCCGGCGTTACCTTTATTCTATTGATGTTGGATCCTATGGGGATACTAACCCAGTTGGCTTTGGAAAGGAGGGGGACTTTAGTTAATAAATGGTCCACCTCTTCATTGGTGCTGATCTGTTTTGAACTGAAAAAAATCAAAATCCCTGCAATCCATTTATTATAAACTGGACCACCAAAGAGGGAATGAAAGGAAATAATGACTGGAGACAGCAGTCTTAACAATGGGAAAAAAAGTTTGAAGGAAAAACCGTAAAGGGGAGAAGAGTATTGAAGGTTGATACAATCAAATTTTTCCGCCATGCAAAATCGGAACAATTTGAGCAGAGTAAGCAAATTCCAATGGTTTCCAAAAGGAACCACTCGGATTCCCTCCTCCACGCTTCTTCTTTCTGCGATGTATTGATCGGAGGCAATCACTACGATTTCGTTTCCCAGCTTTACTATCTCCCGACTCAGTTCACGAGTGAAATCGCCAACGCCACACGCGATAGTATTGGGCGGATAGTTTGGGGACACCATGCATATCTTCAAATATTGCCCTCCCCTTTACTCGCCATGGCTTCCTCACAAACTTTCAAAAATTGCCTAAGGTGAACCTCCAGCGTAAACCTCTGCTTCACCATCTGCATTCCCTTTACCCCCATATGTCTTGCCAATTCCTGGTCCTCCAGCAAAATTCTCATTTTATGGGCCAACTGGGAAACATCTTTTCTCTCAACCAGGAAACCGTTCTCCCCGTCCTTCAGCCATTCCGATATCCCTCCCACATCGAAGGCAACCGTGGGAATTCCAAAAGACATGGCCTCAATGCCGATAATTCCAAAAGGTTCGGGCCAAATGGATGTCACAGCCAACAGGTCAGCTTGTTGGTAATATGACTTAAGGGATTCGTTATCCACCCAACCGGGAAAACAAATCTCATGCTGCTTGATGGAAGAAGCCCTTGTCTTCAATTTTTCGATATAAGTCCCTTCACCAATGATAGTGGCCGTTACGGGCCTTTCGATTTCAGCAAGGGCCTGCAAGAAAAAATCCGGTCCCTTCTCGTACTCAACCCGCCCCACAAACAAGACAGACAACTCTTCTTCGGGATCATGGGGAATAAAGGTATCCGGGATATCGACAAAATAAGAAATGATGGAGATAAAGTCCGGGTCAAAACCTGACATGATGAGAAGGTTCTTAATGTATGCGCTTGCCACGATGATTTTCTTCATTTTTTTATGGGCATCAATATTTTGATAAACATCCTTCATAACCTTTTTTGCCACAAAGGGATTTCTCGGCATACACTGTCTGGTGTGAGCCCTCACCATGCACTTCCAACTAAAAGGAAATTCGCAAATGGTGTCCACCAACTTAGGCATCCTTCTCCCCGAAGGACAAGACAACCTGAACCCATGCTCATAACGGATAGTGGGCGCTATCTTGGACAATAGATAGATAACGGTTGGGTTAAGCACCTGATGGATATAGATGATGTCGAGTTGAAAATCCTGTGCCGCTTTTTTGAGGTTTTGCAGTTGGTCGAATCGATTTACATAGTTGAAGCCAAAGAGTTCGGGAAAGAAGTGGGTCTTGATGGAGGGATTAGAGTATTCTTTGTCTCGCTTGGTTCCGTAGATAATCTCAACGGTAATTCCCATGGAGACCAGGGCTTCGGACAGCTTAATCATGTAAAGATTAGCGCCATCCCCGTAGGAGCAAAACTCATTAACCATCAATATTTTTTTTAGCATGATTGCAATTTAAATAATTAGTGAAATTCGTGGATAAAAAGTTTTTGTTCTTTTTTGTGCCTTCGTGCCTTCGTGGAAAAATTTCTTTTATTTAATATTCCACAAAATTAGATTTTGAAAAATATTCCC
>JAJDAS010000086.1 GCA_029261755.1 Nitrospinia bacterium | reverse complement strand
AAATATCTTTTCCTATACCCTACTATTCAACCGAAACTTCTCCACCACCTGTTTCAATTCGTTGGAAAGGGTGCTCAACTCTTCGGAGGCCCTGGCCGTTTCCGTGGTACCGCTGTTTACTTCCTTGCTGGAGTCGGAAATAGAACGAATGGTTTCAGAGAAGGTATCGATGGTGGTGGATTGCTCCTCGGTGGCGGCGGCAATCTGTTCTATCATCCTGGTAGTGGTTTCCACTCCATCGGTTATGTCCTCCATGGAGGTCCCCGCCTTTTCCATGGCATCAATGGTTTGCTTGGTATTTCCCTGAATCGTTGCAATGACGTCCGTGATCTCCCTGGTGGCCTTGGTGGTTCTTTCCGCCAGTTTCCGAACCTCGTCCGCCACCACCGCGAACCCTTTTCCTTGTTCTCCCGCGTTGGCCGCTTCAATGGCAGCGTTGATGGCCAGGAGGTCTGTCTTATTGGCAATGTCTGCGATGAGAACGATCACTTCCCCTATCTTTTTTGAATTCTCGGCAAGGGTTGCTATGACCCGCTGGGATTGTCCGATCACCTCTTTACCCTCACATGCCTTTTCCGTGGCCGACCGTGAGGATGCCGCCGCTGTGTTGGAATTCTTCGCCACTTCGAGGATAACGGTGGCCATTTCGTCGCTGGATGCCGCCAAATTGTCGGACTGGGATGCCTGGGTTTCGGCATTGATGGACATCTGCTCCGACGCGGCGGATAATTCCGTTGACGCGGAAGCAATCCTATCGGTGGACATGGATATGGTGTGAAGGATGTCCTGTAGATTTGCCAGCATGGTGTTGGTGGAATCGGTTAGTTTGCCGATTCCATCTTTGGATACATAGTCGGACTTTTCAACGGTCAGGTTGCCGGCGGCTATCTCTTCTGAAATCTCAATGATTTTGCCAAGCGGCTTATTGATCAAGCTAATAATAAGCTGGGTCATTGTGAACCCTAAAGCCAGGGCGATTACTAAAAACAATAAGAGAAGGCCCTCAAATTTAGCGGATTTACTTTCATAGGTTTTGACATTCTCCTCTCCTTCAGCCACTTCCGTCTCTAGTAAAAAATCGGCGGTTTCAACAAAACCCTTATAGCGTCCCGCCTGGACCCCAAGGGCCAGGCCCTTGGCCTTGACCAAATCGCCTGCATAAATGGCGGGGATAAGCTCGGAATCCCTGGTATCCCGGAAAGCCTCCCAGTTTTTTTTGATCTTATTGATTAGCTCAACCATGTCTTCGGGCCAACCGGAGTTCAGCATTGATGCAATGTTTACATCTATTTTTTTGGAGAGTTTTTTGATGGCCTCATCGGATTTCTTTTGTTTTTCCACATCCTTCTGGGACATCATGGTAACCAGAACAGCCCGAACTTCGTTTAGGTCGGATTTCAATATCGCAGTCTTGGTGGCGGCGACAAAATGCTCATGATACATTTCATCCATCAGTTCCTGGGCACTTTTCATCCCCCAAAAACCAACTGCGGAGCACCCTACTATTAGCGCAATCAGAAGACCGTTGTTACACCACAGTTTGTGGGTAATTCTCATGTTGTTGAACATTTTAATCATCTTTTCTTCTCCCCAAAAGGATTTATTGTCTGGCTATTGGATGGGCTCTCCCACTATTCGCCACATTATTTTTTTGTAGAGATCATACAATATTTTTTTAAATTTGACAAATGGACCTAGTTAATATCAATTGTTTAAAAACAAAGACTTAAACCTATTTTTTTTCAGTTCTCAAACATTCAATGGATATCAAATTGTTTACACTGTTAAAATTTTCGGTTATTGTCCACGAAATATTTATTTGATAAACTAATTGTTTTATCGGTGATAAGAAATCGACCTTTCATTTAAGATGAATCGAGACAAACATGTCCAAAATCCTTCTGGTGGAAAACAGCCATACCTTTGCCAAGGCCATTAAAAATAAAATAGAAGCGGAACTGGGTTTTGAAATTAAACAGGTTTCCACTCTCGCGGAATCCGTGGAATTAATTGAGAGCGAAGGGGGCGACTTTCTTACCGCAATTGCGTGCTACAATCTCCCTGATGCACCTGATGGTGAGATTATTGACTTTCTTCTGTCCAAAAATGTGCCAACCATTGTTTTCACCGGGATTTTGAGTGAAAAACTGAGCAAGGAACTTGAGTCAAAAAAGATTGTTGACTACGTCCTGAAAGAAACTGGTCAAAGTATCGAATATATCGTTTCCCTGCTTCGGCGAATTCACAAAAACCAAGACATAAAAATCCTTGTGGTGGATGATTCTTCTTCTACCAGATCACATATTTGTCGACTACTAAAAATCCGCAACTACCAATTTCTGGAGGCTGGCAACGGCGAGGAGGCCTTACAGGTTTTAGAGAAAAACCCGGACATCAAAATGGTGATAACGGATTACAATATGCCGAAAATGGACGGATTGCGCCTCACCGCTACCATCCGAGGGAAGCACCCCAAGGAAAAAATAGCAATCATTGGCCTTTCGGCACTTGGGAAAGATACCGTCTCGGCCCGATTTATTAAAAATGGGGCAAACGATTTCATGGGCAAACCGTTTTTAAAGGAGGAATTCTTTTGCAGAGTGATGCAAAACATCGATCTCCTGGACCACTTTGAGGCTATAAAACAATCCAAGGTTGAGGCGGAAAAGGCCAATGAGTTGAAGGACAAATTTGTTTCCCTGGTGGCTCACGACCTTCGGTCCCCTTTTACAACGATTCTTGGGTTCCTTCAACTCATCATGGAGGATGAAGAAAATCCCTTGCACGAAGAACATCGTGAAATGATGGATATGGTGGTAGGCAAGGGAAAGCAGTTGGTGGAGTTGACCGAGGAACTGCTGGATGTCAGCCGCTTAAAAACCGGGAAGATTTCACCAAAACAGATGTTTATTGACGGACATCAAATGGTGCTGGAGGTTATTGTCAATACCGAGCACTTGGCAAAAAAGAAGAGGATCCGGTTGGTATCAGAGGTTCCTAAGCGTACGAGGCTCTATGTGGACCAGGATTTGGTGGGACAAGTGCTGCAAAATCTAACAACAAACGCCATTAAGTTTTGCAATGAGGAGGACCAAATCACTTTTTTTGTTCCTCCCGGTGAGGCAACTACCATAGGGGTGAAAGATACAGGGATGGGAATCTCTGAAAGCCGACAGGAAATCCTCTTCCAATATGAAGAACAGACATCCACTACTGGAACTTCGGGGGAAACGGGAACTGGGCTGGGCCTTCCCCTCAGCCGCGACATGATGGTAGCCCATGGAGGAGATCTTACAGTGGAATCCGCAGATGGAGAAGGGAGCACCTTTTATGCCAAGATACCCCAGGTGAAACCACGGGTGCTGATAGTTGACGATAGCAAGGTGGCGCGTTTCAGTGTGATGGGAATGCTGGGAAATGACAATATAGAGTTGATCGAGGCCAAAAGTGGGGAGGAAGCTCTGGAGATTCTTAAAACAAACATCCCTCATTTAATGATATCGGATATCATAATGCCCGGGATCAGTGGGCTTGAGCTGTTAAAGCGTGTCAAAAAAAAATCAAAGACCAAATCCATACCCATCATCATCATTACATCGGATCAAAGTCTCGAAACCCGGGAAGAGGTGTTCCAATTGGGCGCAGAGGATTTTGTGGTCAAGCCCTTCGTGGAAGAGGACTTCATTCCCAGGGTACATAGGTACATCGTGTAAAAAGACACACCTCCTTTTGTCCGTCACCCGGACAAAATTTCCCCGGCGAAATCCCTAAGTGTTCTCATCAATGCTTTAGCAGTCAGGCTGTACGAAAAACGATACCCAAAGCCACTACTAAACAAAATAAAAGTTCTATGCCTCCGCCCATCTTTTTTGCCTCCTTTTAAACCTGAATAGGTTCCTAATGTTACTAAAGCAAGTTTTGTGCCGGAGCCAAAATGACAATATTTTGTCATGTAGGGAGATAAGTATGGAAGGAAGGCGTAAAATTGAAAAAAAAAGGCACTGCCCGCACAATGGGGTAGATTGTGCGGGCAGTGCCCGTGGAGGAGAAGACTAAATGAAAAAGTCTCTTTCTATAATAATTAGACTGTTCATGTGAAAATAAGTTCAAAAAAAAATAATTTTTTTTACCTCATTAGCCATATACCATGTTTTTCTTTATAATACAGGTGTTTACACGTTAATCATTTCCCCAAATTTATCCCATGAACGGTTACCAAAAATGAAAACCGCATTAATCAATCCCCCACACAGCCTGGAAGAACGCTACGGCAAACTTGCCGGGGCGGGAAGCAACTTGCCCAGCATGGGACTCCTTTCCCTTGCCGCCGTTCTCAGGAAAAACGGCTTCCCGGTAATGGTCATCGACGCCACAGCAGAAAATATTGACTACGCCGAATGTATGGAGAGAATCTTTTCCTTTGGCGCGGAGTTTGTGGGGCTCACCTCCGTTACCCCTTCTATTTACAAGGCCGGGAAACTTGCGGAAAAGATCAAGGTCAGGGATAACAAGATAAAAGTGGCCGTGGGAGGACCCCACATGACTGCCGTCCCGGAGGAAACCATGAGGCGATTTCCCCATTTCGACGTGGGGGTGGTGGGCGAAGGTGAAGAAACCGTTGTAGAACTGGTCCAGGCGCTGAAATCGGGAACGAACCTGGAAAGCGTCCCGGGCCTGGTATTTCCCAAAAACGGCGGATTTCATTTCAACGAGCCGAGAAAGCCCATCAAAGAGCTGGACTCCCTCCCCTTTCCCACCTGGGACCTGCTGCCGGGCTTTCCGGATAAATACCGTCCGGCGGCTTTCAAATGCATGAAGCTCCCGGCCACATATATGCTCACCTCGCGGGGCTGTCCGCACCGATGCATCTTTTGCGACACCTCCGTCTTCAGCAGGCAATACCGATCCTTCAGCGCGTCCTACATCATCGAAATGATTGAAATTCTGTACCGGGATTATGGAATCCGGGAAATTTCCTTCGAAGACGACACCTTCATCATCTTCAAAAAAAGGTTAGTGGAACTCTGCGAGACGTTGATCCGAAAAAAAATGGACCTGGTATGGACCTGCAATGGAAGGGTGAACTCGGTTAAACCTGACATCTTGAAGCTGATGAAGCGGGCAGGATGTTGGCAAATCGCCTACGGAATTGAAAGCGGCAACCAGGAAATTCTCGAATTCGCCAAAAAACAGACAAAGCTGGAACAGGTTGCCCAGGCGGTCCGATGGACTAACGAGGCCAAGATTTACTCCAGAGGGTTTTTCATCCTGGGTTTCCCCAAGGAAACGGAAGAAACCTTACAAAAGAGTATCGATTTCGCGAAAAGCCTTCCCCTGGATGATGTCTCCGTCTTTCAGATGATGCCCTTCCCTGGATCGGAGATGTATGATATCGGGCAAAAATTCGGAACGCTGGGAAAAGACTGGGAAAAGATGAACCTCCTCGATGTGGTATTTGTCCCCCACGGGCTCACCAAGGAAAAACTCGATGAATACCACAATAAGTTTTTGAGCAGTTTCTACCTGCGCCCAAGAATATTCCTTTCTTATTTGAAACGATTACTGAGCGCGCCGGACAACTTCTCCGGTATGGTGCAGGGGTTTATCGCTTTTCTCAGGAAGATGTTTGATTCTTCCAAATAGGGCTCGCAAGAAGTATTCACTTTTTTTCTCACAATATAAAATCTATAGCCCACGAAATACACGAA
>JAJDAS010000085.1 GCA_029261755.1 Nitrospinia bacterium | reverse complement strand
CCGAATTTACCAATTTCTTGGGTTCCGGCAAAAAAAAATCAAATCTCGCCAATTCTAATAGGTAATATTACTGTTATCTGTTGTTGGTGGGGAAATAAATGCGCCCCGTAAGCTACGACTTTTAATTTATGCGTGGGCTCTTTAAGTTTATTAGCAAGCCAATTCAGGTCAAGGAACTCTGAGGTATTTAATATCTCAACAGCAATTTCTCTCAGATAAGGAATATTAACTTCATAATACTGGAAGTGAAATTCCTTTAGGTTTTCTGACTTCCCACTCTTTTTTACCTCTATTGGAAATTTCAGCAAGAAAGTAACGTCTTTTTTGTTGATGCTTGTTTTTACTTCATGCTCTTTCGCGGTTATTTCAAAGCCTCTGCTTTTAAACTCCTCAAAATCATTAAGGCAAGAATCAATATTTCCATTAACATAGTTGGAGATATTGTTTTCCATTTGCCTTATTGTAGGAATTTCATCAAAGACCAGTTCATTTATGTTTCCACCGAACTCTGTTAATTTGTGGGTTGCCTCAACCCCTATTCTTTCTAAGCATGAATCCACAAAGGTTTTTACTGGAAGAGCCTCTTTGATAATAAGAGGTGGTTTTTCTGGCCACTTGGCATAAATAAATAAGAATATATACCAAAACCAATTTGATTTTAGGTTTTTGAAAATCAAATTTTGGTTGCGGTTATGCTTAGCAATTGGTTTCAACATTTTTTAGATACCGAAAACCAATTGCGGTAGAGTATAAAGTCAATTAAAAGAACAACTCCTAAGAGGATGAATATTGGGACTTGGGCTTTTTTACCCATGCAAAAACACCTATAAAAGTATTGTGTTGACCTGTTCTCCAGTTTGTAGCATGACCTGCCCTCACTTATTGCAGCAGGTGTTCTGTTGCCTGGGGATGGATACATGCTGCGGAGGCGCAGCCGAAACTGCCTGTGCCGTGTCAATAGCCTCTGTTGCTGGTGACCGGTAAAAACCATAATTTTGGGCTAGTTCATAGAGGCGATTACAATTAAATGGTACAATAATTGAGGCCAATACAGAGCTATTATTCTTTTCTACTTTGAGAAGTATTACGTAGGTAAAAAGCATTCAACCTTTTAAAATTTAGAAAATTATGCCATTTCCACAGAGACAAACAGATCGAAAAAAGATAAAAAACCTTGGCGAGTTTTTCTTAGATCGTTCAAATGCCTCAGGAGAACAAAGTGGCTATGTGCTGGTTCTTGAAACCACAGGCAGCCTTACCAGGCGCACCGCGTTTAAAAAGGAATTAAAAAGTAAGGGGGTAGAACATATTTGCTTGCTAAAAAGCTATTCTGAGGTGATGCGACTTATGATGGAAGATGAACAAAGCATTGCTGTAAATCTTACAAATAAAGGCATTGGTGGCTCTCAGAAAGAAATGCGCCTTCAATGTCGCCTCATTTTTTTATCCGTAGGTAATGTCGCCGATGCCCAACAAGCTCTGGCAATAGTTAAGGAATTCAGATCTCACTCCCGGTTCCGCAGCGCGGTAATAATACTTGATTTTCCTAGCATAGAAAAATTAAGCTCGGATGAAAAAGACAAATACACTCAATTGATAGATCTCGCCAAGGAAGCGAGGATTGAAGCCAGCGTTGTTTCTCAACACAGTGAAAATATCACGAGAATGATAGAAACGGCCCTCGACTACATTAACGAGAAACTCAATGATTCGGTTTATAAAAAACTAATCGGAATAGCTGAAAGTGTTCTTGAGAGAGTAGGCGACCCTCAGGCTCCCGATATAGCTCTATCAACTTTCCAGTATTCCAGAGTACAAGAATTGCTGTATATAATGAAAAATATGTCTTCCGAACTGAAAGGAGAATTAAAAACCATTGAAGAAATCAACTCAAAGAAAAAAGAAGCCATGAAAATAGTTGCGGAAACCCAATCCGACCATAAGGCTTCATATATTGACTTGGCGGAAGGTTTCCAGAAGGCTATTGATGTTTTGAAGGTAGTTATTCTTGATATAAGGGCAAGGTATAGTTTTAAAACAGACTCCCGTAACACCTACGGGCCTCGCCGATTG
This sequence comes from Nitrospinia bacterium, assembly GCA_029261755.1. GTDB lineage: Bacteria > Nitrospinota > Nitrospinia > JACRGO01 > JACRGO01 > JACRGO01. The sequence goes on along the minus strand of JAJDAS010000085.1, from coordinate 9,688 downwards.
GTGGGGGAAGGACGGGCGCACCAATTAAAAAGAAATTACGAAAAGACAGAAGAGTGTTTATTGATGGCCCTGGAAATGATGGATGGTAAATTTATCAACGCACTCATTGCCCTAAGTGACCTCTATCATGAAATAAATGCCATGGATAAAAAAATAGGTGTGCTGGAAAAGGCCAACAAGATTAATCCGCATAATATATGCCGCCTTACTGATACAGCTAAACTGCATGCCAAATGTGGCAATAGAGTAAAGGCCATGGAGTTAGTTAAAAAGGCCGTGGAAGAAGATCCAGAGATCGCTGCCTTAATGGCAGGCGAAGTATGTCTTGAGCTTGGTGATAACGATAAGGCACAAGAATTTTTCGAGAAATCTTTAAAAAGGGAGGTGCTTTCCCCGGATGATATTTTCCACACACTAAACCGCCTCGCCATCTCACTCAGAAAGCAAAAGAAATTTGATGGAGCGCTCAGCAACTACCAAAAAGCCCTGAAAATCCAACGTCATGACCCCGTTGTTCACTACAACATGGGAATAGTTTATAAACTAAAATTGGAAACTGGAAAAGCCAAAGAGCATTTCCAAGAGGCGTTGAAGCTCAATCCTGATTTCGAAGAAGTCAAAAGAGAGATAAACAAAGTGGAGACGGCAGATGAGGTCGCTTCTTGAGGTTTGTAGCTATCATCTCAGGACACAAATACCTGCCTATTTATCACATTACCCCCTGCTCACCCCTTGAGAGCCAAACATGAAAGCAGGTTTGGCCAGAAAGTCGCAAATCAGTCGCAAACAAAGAAGAAAGTATGGCTAAGTTGCTTAAAATAAAGGGAAATAAATGAGGTTCACGAGGTTCGAATCCTCGTGGGCTCACCATTTTTGCAATAATTATATGCCCTAATATTCTCGCAAGTTGTAGAACGGCAGCCAATAAAACTTTTTAAGGAAAAGCCCTTGTTCCATAATGGACTAAGGGCTTTTTTTGGTGGAAATTTGTCGATAGGATGTTGACGAATGGCTTTTTTTTTCAAATGCACTCCAGAACGGTTATAATAATTAATTCGTAAAAAAAAATTATACTCTACCGCAATTGGTATTCAGTATATAAAAATTGTTGAAACCAATTGCTAAGCATAACTGCAACCAAAATTTGATTTTCAAAAACCTAAAATCAAATTGGTTTTGATATATATGAACTTTGTTCAAGAAGGAAAATAATGAGTGGTATTAAATTAAATACAAAAGTATTGGTAGTGGATGATTCTATACCAGTGCGTACCGTGATAAAAAGACTGCTTAGCAAGATTGGGCTAACCAATATTGTTGAAGCGGAAAACGGTAAAATCGGATTTGAAAAGCTAACAACGGCGGATCCGCCCTTTGATATGGTTCTTTTGGACAACCAAATGCCTGTGATGGACGGTGAAACTTTTGTAAAAAAGGTCAGGGAAAATGATGTACTAGCCAAAGTCGTCCTTTACGGCCTGAAAACGGAAACAGATCAAATAAAGCTTGACCAATCCGCTAACTTAGGCATAGATGGCTTTATTTCTAAGATATTTCATCAAAGATCCACCACCGAAGATAACTTGCTCAGGCTGGAGCTGGAGTTAACAAACTGCTTGTTGGATCATTTCAGAAGCAATAGAGACGTCTGGAGTGATGGGATATCCGCCGGCTTCGAATCCCCCAAAAAAATCAGGCAGTACAACGATTTCCTCACCAACTATATGCCCATCGAACCAAACATCATCATACCTGGCCTTAAAATCCCCTTAAGCATATACACCGAAAAAGATACAATTGTGAAAATGATCTTGGAAGCCGACGCAATTGTTCCCGAACAGGAAATCTTTTACCAAGGAGATGACATTAAAAAGGCCGGCCATCTCTTTGTACATCTCGATGACAGGGAGAAATACAAAAACTTCCTTAAAGAGCTGTCATCGGGGAAAATAAAAGGGTCCTCTGAGAAAATGGATAGAGTGCGGGCAGCGGTGATTAAGGAAAACTCCAAAATGGTAACCAAAGATTTTATGGAGAACCCCAGAAGTGGAGAAACGGTAAAAGAGGCAAAAAACGTCGTTTCGGAAATGATTGACAACATATTGAACAATCCTTCCTCTTTTTACGGTCTGATGAAAATCAATACTTACGATTATTACACCTATTTGCACTCCATAAATGTTTGTACCCTGTCCATTGGATTAGCTGTTTCCCTTGGCCTCAAAAAAGAGGAGCTGGACCCACTGGCCATTGGCGCTTTGATGCATGACATGGGGAAAAGCAGGATACCAAGCAGCATAATCAATAAGCCTGGAAGACTCAGTGAAGAGGAGTTTACCACAATCAAGAATCATGTTAATTGGGGTCATGAGCTTTTAGAATCCCATAAAGATCTGCCGCCGGAATCCTTTATTCCACTGAAACAACATCATGAGAAGCTAAGTGGAAAGGGCTACCCCAATGGAATCGAAGGGGACCAGTTGCACCTCTTTGGAAGAATCGCTTCCATAGTGGATATTTATGATGCCCTTACCACGGAGCGCTCTTATAAAAAAGCATTCAAACCCTTCGAGGCGGTATCCATCTTGTTAAAAACTCCGGAAGATTTTGATGAGGATATTTTTAATAATTTTGTAACCATGCTTGGGAAGCAGATTAGGGATGAATGAAGATAGTATCGTATGAAGAAATTTATCGCTGAATTCATCGGCACCTTTATCCTGGTTTTTGCCGGTACCTCCGCCATTGTGGTTAATGACCTTAGCGGAGGGGTAGTGACGCACGTAGGCATTGCAATGGTATTCGGCTTGGTAGTGACCGCAATGATCTACACCCTGGGAGATATCTCCGGAGCGCATATCAATCCGGCGGTGAGCGTCGGATTTTGGGCCGCAGGCCGGATCCAAAAGAAAGAAACGCTTTATTACGTAATCAGCCAGTTTTTGGGCGCCATCGCTGCAAGTGTATCTGTCCATTTGATTTTTTACGGACATAAAACCCTAGGCGCCACCATTCCGTCGGGATCGTGGACACAATCCTTTGTCTTGGAAACCATACTTACCTTCATTCTCATGTTCACCATCATCAACGTAGCCACTGGTGCAAAAGAAAAGGGCGTGATGGCGGGAGTCGCCATCGGAGCGGTGGTTGGTTTGGAGGCCTTATTCGCCGGACCTGTTTCCGGGGCGTCTATGAATCCAGCCCGTTCTTTAGGTCCCGCGCTAATTAGTGGAAATATCAAGGAACTATGGATTTACCTCCTTGCTCCCTTCATCGGAGCTTATTTAGCGATCCTCGCTAGCCGTTGCATCAGAGAAAATAGTGATGAGGAAGAAGTGACAAGTAACGAGTGACAAGTGACAAGAAAAACCTTCCGCAACTTCTTACGCGTAACTCGCAACCCGCAACTCGTTACTGCTTTTTATGGACCCGGCAAAAAAAAGAAAATTAAAAAAAAGACTGGACCATCTTTATTCCCGTTACAAAGCTGAATACCTGGAATCCGACCCTATTTGCCTTGTGCATAGGTACAACGCTCCGCAGGATGTGGAAATCGTTGGCCTTTTGGCCGCCCTTTTTGCCTTTGGCAGGGTATCATCCATCATTCAATCTGTGGAGCGAATTCTTGATACGATGCATGGGAAGCCTTCCCATTACCTGACCCATTCCGGCACAAATAAAATTGTTAAGGATTTTGCAGGATTCCAGTATCGTTTTGTAAGGGGGGTGGACCTCTCCGCTCTGCTCATTGCCTTGAAAAGGTGCTACAAAGATTACGAAAGTCTGGGAAGGTACTTACGTGATCATTCCGAAGAGGGCTTGATGTTGAGCCCAGCCACTTCAAAAAAATCCCATCCACTGAAAGATGAAAAAATCTGGAGGTGTTGTCTTCTTCTGCGAACAACCCTATACAACTATGGAGTGGAAGCGGTGGGGAAAAAGGAGTTAACACTCACCCGGGGCTTTGCACACCTTCTCGCTGATCCTTCCAAGGGTAGCGCATGCAAAAGGTGGTTCCTTTTTTTTCGATGGATGGTAAGAAAGGATGGGGTGGACTTCGGAATTTGGGACTTCATCAAACCCGGGGAACTTTTAATGCCCGTGGATACCCATATCGCCAGGATCAGCAGTCTCATGGGGCTCACCAGCCAAAAAGCCGCCGGGGCTCAAATGGTAAAAGAAATAACGGACCATTTGAGGATGATCCATCCCAAAGACCCTTTGAAATACGATTTTGCCATCACCAGACTTGGTATACTGCGGGAATGCCCCAGGAAAAGAGTGGAGGAGCTTTGCGGCAAGTGTGCGATGAAAGATGTTTGCGATATGGGAAATGAGAATTCATCCGTCAAACACTAAACCGTGAAGATCAATCCAATTTCCCATCCCGAAGGCGAATGATCCGCCGCGCACGGCCCATCACCCGTTGGTCGTGGGTGGAAAAGAGGAAGGTAACCCCTTTTTCCCGGTTCAGCCTTTCCATGAGATCCAGCAATGAATCAGCGGTAACGGAGTCCAGATTTGCTGTAGGTTCGTCTGCAAGCACCACTGCTGGTTCCGTGGCGATGGCCCTGGCGATGGCCACGCGCTGTTGTTGTCCGCCGGAAAGCTCGTCTGGCCGCCTATTTTCCAGACCCTCCAGTCCAACTTCTTTTAAGAGCGACATCACCCTTTCCCTTCGTCCATTCTTTGCCATTCCTTGCAGGGCCAGCACAAACTCAGCGTTCTCATAGGCGGTGAGGGTAGCCACCAGATTATAAGCCTGGAAGACAAATCCGATTCTGTTCCTGCGGACTGCGGATAGCTCCGTTTTTCCCAAGGCTGATAAATCTTTTTCTTCCAGTTTGATGCTCCCCGAGGTGGGAAAATCCAGTGCGCCGATCAAATTGAGGATGGTGGTTTTGCCTGAGCCGGAAGGACCGCTTATGGCCGTGAATTCCCCCTTTTGGATTTCCAGGGAGAGCCGGTCCACTGCCTTTACACTAACCAGGCCTTGCTTATAAATCTTGGTTATTTTGTCCAGTTGAATGATGGGATGAGTCATTTTATACGGCAAGGTTTATGTGGGTAGGTTTGACTAATTAATATATTATGCCAGTAAGCTTATTATATTAAGTGTTTGAAAAGTTTATATTGACTATGATATTAGGTTGTATGGTTTGCCGGGTAGCCACTGTTTACCTCTCTTAGCCGGTTTACGCTTCTCTCTTTTACAATCTTCTATTTCTCGTCTATACTATAAATCTCGTAACTGCTCAGGTTATTCAGGTTCCAGGTTCAGGGTGCACGGTTAAAGGATCAAGGCCACCATCCGGGCCTACCCCGAGTGGCCTTTGCAACCAGTCTTTCAACCATTGAACCTTGAACCTGACAACCTTAAGTCGCTACTAAATCTCTTTGAAACCCGTATTCCCCTCCTTTCATGAAACATTCCTACGATCCACGCCAGCAACTGTTTTCCTTCGAGTTTGACCGGCTTTATCTATTTGACAATTTTTATGTATCCCAAGGAAACGAAACCGCATACCTGGCGCTAAAAAAGCTTTGTTCAGAAGAAAATGTTTTTTCTAATAGCCTTTTCCTGTTTGGAGAATCGGGATGCGGTAAGACTCACCTCCTTCAGGCCCTGGGAAACGAACTGGCCAAAAGCAATCCTTCTCTGGTTATCAAACTACTGCCCAGCAGACTGGTTGGAGCAAAGTTTCAAAAATCGTCGGATGAAGAGGTGGGAATCGCCGAACTCATTCGGAGGTATGAGGGATCGGATGTCCTGCTCGTAGACGATATTGAGGAATTCTCTTTTTCTACGCCGGGTCAAGACGCCCTTTTTCACCTTTACAACCACTTCAGGGAAAACCAAAAACTCTTCGTGGCTACGGGAAACCACTCTCCCTCGGAAATCAGCTCTCTTTCACCTCATCTCACCACTCGCCTTGGCTGGGGAACAGCAATCAAGATGGGCACTCCAACCGAAGAGGTGAGAAAAAAAATTTTAAAAAAGTTGGCTTCCGATAAAAACCTGCGGTTGGAAGATAAAGAGCTTGATTACATCCTAAACCATTTTCCAAGGGACTACCGGACCATAAAAAAGATAGTGGAAGCTGTCGACAACTACTCTCTTCGCACCCAGCGAAAGGCTACTATTCCTTTGATCAAGGAAGCTTTTGGAACTTTAGCTAAACTCTGAATGAAATTATAGCCAAAGATATTTGAAATTTTATTTATACTAATTGAATCACGGAGTAAGACAGATAAACACAGAAAGAGAAAAGGCAACCTAGATTCGCCCAATTGATAGATTCGTAGAAGAATTGAATTCCCAGATTCCTTCCGTGAACTTCTGCGGTAAAAAAAGATTAACGGTTAGGAACTGGTGAAAAGTCTATCGCCTTCCACGAGTGGCCCGAACCAGCCTTTCGCCGAGACCGTATTGACGCTTAGCGTTGTCGTATTCCCTGAGAGCCTCGGGAACCAGTTTCTTCAGGTTCTGGACTCTATCCGAACTGGCTGGATGGGTGGAGAGAAAAGCGGGCGTTCGAGATCCCTGTTGTTGGGCATGGGATCTTTCCCAAAATTTGGGGGCCTCCCTAGGATCGTATCCGGCGCGGGCCATATAGATCAGCCCGATATGGTCGGCCTCAGCCTCATTCATCCGACTAAAAGGGAGGGTCACCCCCACGGTGGTTCCAACTCCGAGAGCAGCAAGGATGATGTCTTTGTTCTCGGTATCGGCGAGGCTCACCGCCGCTGCGGACAATAGCCCGGTCACAATTAACTGATTGGTAATACGTTGCGCGCCGTGCCTGGCTATGGCATGGGCCACCTCATGGCCGATCACGCCCGCTAATCCGGCTTCACTCTCACAGACAGGTAAGATTCCCGTATACACCGCTACTTTTCCTCCCGGAAGGCAGAAGGCGTTTTGGTCTTTGGACTCCACCAGCTTAAATTCCCAATTCAGTTCCGGCATATCGCTGACAGCGGCTATTCGGCTACCCACGCGATAAACGATTTCTCTCAACCGCCTATCCCGTGATTCCTTCTTTCCCGAAAGCGATTCTTTATAAGCTTGCGCTCCCAGGGCCACTTCCTGCTCGAAAGGAACCAGGATCAACGCTTCCCTATTAGTAACAGGAGTGGTGGTACAAGCAATGGCGATAAAAACAAGGAGGAAGGGAAGCAAAAAGGATTTTTTAAACATGGCTATTCTCCATTAAAATCAAATACAAAATCTTTAAAAAATTAGTGGAAATTAGTGAAGATTAGTGGTTAAAAAGTTTTTGTTTTTTTGTGCTTTTCTTATCAAGCAAAACTCACAACCCCACCTTGACCCTGTAGTTGACCTTTACCTCGCCATTCTTCGGTACTTTGACATCAAACCTAATGGTAAAGGCGTCCTTTTTTTTGTAAGGGTGGCTGTTTTTTATCACTGACCAATTCCCATACAAGGGCTCTACAACTCCTACTACTACATCACTACCTTTATGGTTTCTTAAGGTAATTTCCCAACTGGATTCGTGGAGTCCGGAGGAAATCTTCTTGTAGTCAACCTGGCGTCGTTCCGCCACCACATCGAATGCCTTGCCGATCTTCAACTTTACCTCTTCCTCTTTTGGCGTATGGTCAATCCGGTCCTCTCCGATGAACTGGAGACTTGCGTCGTGGTCCTTTTTGTATAAGCGAATGACGCCCTTGGGGAGGGGCATACCCAGGTTGTTATTCTTGCTGTTCTTGAAATTGAGATGCACATTCACCGGCCGCTTGGGATCATTCCGTGAATACCTTCTTGTGAAATAATGCTTGTTTCCGTAGACCAAAAGCTCCTTTTCCGTTTTTACACCACTTGCCTCCAGCAGACTGATCTGCTTGGTCTGTTTGTCTTTGATGGTGGTTTTCCTCTGCAAACCATAAATATGGTATTCAAAAAACTCCTTCTCCTGGAAAGAAGCACCGGCGTCAGCCTTCATTGCATAAGCCCTTTCTTCAAGCCTTCTCTCAAAAACTTGCTGGACCCGGTTGACGTCGCCAGCCACCAGTTTCAATTGAGCATCTTTATATGTCGCCCCGCTTTTGTTGTCGATGGTCACCCAGCCGGATAGATCCGCTGCCGTATCGTTTTCATTCAGGATCAATACGTAGTCCGCTCTCCAGTGAATATTGTTGGTGAGGTATGATATCTCCAGGTCGTGGGTCTCTTTTGTTCTATTGGCGTAAAGCCACATGAGGGTTGGTTTGGCGATGAGGTTTGCCGGTATTTCCGGCAGGACCTTCACTCCGGGCCGCCCAAGATAGATCTCGTTGCCGATCCGGTAGATCTGCCCGTTGTTGTTGCTGAGCAAAACGGCCTCCACTTCTTCTTTTCGATCCTGGTACTTGTTCCAATCCACGATCTTGACCTTCTTGCCAACATACTTATCGAGAAGCTTGTTGGCGTTCATCAAATCATATTCGTAATTTTGTTCCAAAACGTCAAAACTTTTGGGTTGGTTCAAAGATTTTACATGCACTGTTACAGGGTTGATGTGGGACGCCACATCCATGAAACGCAACTCACCTTCGCCCTCGGGGAGGCGAACCTTACGCGTGTCCTTTATGAGACCAAGATGTTTGTTGTAGATGGTCACCGCCATCCCGGACTGATCCTTGGATGTGGATTCCTGGACAGGTTGTCCGGCTTCCACTTTGAAAACAACGAGAAGGAGCATCAGACTCAGAAAACAACTTTTCATCCTCATTTGTTTCTCCTTTATTGATAGGTTAGAAAAAATAAAACTAAAATTTAAAATCCCTCGCCCATGAAATACACGAAAGGGCACGAATTCAAGCCTTAACCTTACTCTTCTTTGGGCGAATCTTGGTCGCATTCTACTAAAAAAAAAGAATTACTTTCGTGATTTTTTGTACATTTCGTGGGCCAAGTTTTGGATTTTAGCTATTTTAAAAACTGCAAATATCTTTGGTGTAGATTTTACCACCAAACCAAAGAAAAGAACAATTTCAAATATCTTTGGTTATAACTAAATGGATCGCTTGAAAATACTTTTTCTGTTATACTTCAATGAAACACTCCAAAAACACCTACCAATGAACTCTAAAACCACTTTTTTCGCATCCTCTCCCAAGGGAATGGAGGATTTGCTCCAAGACGAATTGAAGAACCTGGGGCTGGAGAAAACCAAGCAGAAACCTGCCGGAGTCTACTTTCAAGGGACTTTACAAACCGCCTACCGTGTCTGTTTATGGTCTCGCCTGGCCAATCGGGTGCTTTACCCCATATCCGACTTTTCCGCAGGAGATGCGGATGAACTTTATGCGCAAATAATAAAGATCAATTGGTCCGACCATATTGATGTGGACGGCACTTTCGCGGTGGACTTCCATGCGGTGCAGTCAGGGATTCAGCACACTCACTATGGCGCGCTGAAGGTGAAAGATGCCGTGGTGGACCAGTTTCGATCCAAACATGGGAAAAGGCCAAACATCAATAAGGAGAGGCCCGATGTAAGAATCAATGTCTTTATCAAACAAGACCAGGCTACGGCAAGCATCGATCTCTCGGGTGAGAGCCTTCATAAAAGGGGATATCGACTGGATGCTTCGGTGGCTCCTTTGAAAGAGAATTTGGCCGCTGCCATTCTCATTCGAGCCGGGTGGCCAGAAATCGCTGCTGCTGGCGGTGGACTCCTGG
>JAJDAS010000084.1 GCA_029261755.1 Nitrospinia bacterium | reverse complement strand
CACTGGGACAGGCCCAGTGGAGGCGTGTTTTTTATTGTATTTTCTGGGTATCAGTCATGCTCCCACCGGGACAGGCCCGGATGGTGGGCTTTGCAATTGAACTTTCAACCATTAAACCATGAACCCACTAACCTAAGTAGTCATAAACCTGCCAAGATTCACAGCACCATTTTTACGGCCGGATGTTTTTTTAACGCCTCATAAATTTCGTTTCGTTCCTCTTCACTACCTACACCAACTTCCAGACTCAAACTATGGTATTTTCCGGTTTTGCTGCTGTTGGAAGGCGTTATAGCAGAGGAACGATCTCCCACGATTTCTTCTATGGCGGTACGCACCTTCTCCTGGTCGATACCGATCACTTTGTACCCCCATTCACAGGGATATTCCCACTCCAGTTTTTGGCTGTCTAATTTTAAATTCATAATCTTCTCGTAACTGTTCAGCGTTTTAAGCAAAGAAACGTACCATGCCCTTGTTTGGAGCGCTGTTACATCCCCCTTTGATCCCCCTTTTCTAAGGGGGAATTAAAACCGCCCCTCGGTGGAGGGGCAAAACTAATCCCCCCCTATCAAGGGGAGATAAAGGGGGAGGTACAGCGCCTTCACGGCAAATAAAGTCGTTCTTAACCAATCAAAGCTGAACAGATACATCTTCTCTTCCCAGCTATTTCCAAGAAATTATTAATAATTGCTAAACTTTGATTGTACTGTAGTAAGGGATGGCGGGCAAGAAAGCTTGCCCATTTTAGATGCTCGCTCACGGTGTCCATATAAATTGATTCAAATGGAGTAATTACTTGTTTTTATTAACTTTTAGCATTATGATTAATCGGTTTAATCTCCGTAATTGTTCAAAATAAGGGAGGTCACAAATGAACTTGATTACAAAAGGGTGTTGGTAACCACTCAGGTTATCCGGTTCAAGGTACAGGGTTCCCAGTTGAAAGTCTTGCTCTCTTACGGCTGGCTCCATAGTCCCGAAGGGCTGTGGAGCCATGATGCATGTTGGCTTCAAAGCTTTTTTAACCTGGTTTGAACCGTGAACCCTGAACTTTTAACCTGAGTAGTTACGGGTGTTGCAAAGATAATTCAATGTCCCTTTATAATCAGCTATTTACGGCACATAAATATAGCTTCTTAAAAGAATTAGGTCAACATGATTACAAAAAACAAGGATCCTTTGATCTCTAAAAAATATGACATAGCTTATGTGCTATCAATATTCCCGGAAATTTCAGAAACCTTCATCCTTCGCGAAATCGTGGAGATGCGAAAACGAGGTTTGTCGTGTTGCGTGGTCTCTCTCAAGCCTTCCACAAGCAAGGTGGTCCACAAAGATGCCTCTCAAATGGCAAGTGATGTCTTTTATCTTCCTTGGTTCGATATCAAAATTCTGAAAATCAATCTCCATTATATTCTCAATCAACCAATACTTTACTTAAGAACTTTTTATGAATTTCTTTTGATACACCGCAAGCATTTTGCCGAACTCCTTAAAGCTTTTGTTGTCTGGTGGAAAGTAGTTGCTTGTACCTCTTTGCTCAAAGAGCAAGGCATTCGCCATGTTCATGCTAATTGGGCAACAATCCCAACCGCGTGCGCTATGGCCATGTCCAGATTAATGGGATGCTCCTTTAGTTTTACAGGCCATGCCTTTGATATTCACCTGAAACCTACCAGCCTGAAAGAAAAAATTCAAAAAGCGGATTTCGTTACAACATGTACAAAAAAGAACCTCGATCATTTGCGTTCTTTAGTAGATGAAAATTCCGGTGAAAAAGTATATCTCGTAAGGCATTTTTTATCTTTACCTGAAAAGTCATCTCCCTCCAAAACCACAGTCTCTCCTACAGTACTCTCCGTTGGCTCTCTCCAATCTTATAAAGGCCATGATTTTTTAATACGGGCCGTTTCCACTTTATTGAAGAAGGGGTATAATTTTCAGCTGAAAATTATCGGTGGGGGGCCGGAAGAATCATCTCTGCAAAATCTGGCTGAAGAATTGGGGATTTCCGGCAAGGTAACCTTGTTGGGAAGGCAGCCTGTGGAAAGGGTTTATGAAGAAATAGAGAAGGCAACGCTTTTCGCTATCGCATCAATTCGGGGCCAAGTGTTGGAAGATAATTTACCGAATGTCCTGATAGAAGCTTCTCTGTTCAAAGTGCCCTGCGTAGCGTCCGGCCTGGGATCTGTGAGAGAGTTTATTGTTCCTGGGGAAACAGGCTTGCTGGTTGAACCGGGTGATATCAAGGAACTGGCTGAAGCCATAGAATCCCTTTTAAAGAATGAACAGCTTCGTGAGCAACTTGCTTCTAAGGCGAAAAAAAGAGCACAAGATATGTTCAGCGTTGAAAAAAACGCTCCAATTATTGAGAGGCTTTTTAAGAAATCATTGGGAATGAGTGTATAGTAAAAAGATAAAAATAATAGTTACCCTGACAATTTGACCAGGACGGTCAAATTGGACGGTGCTTTTCCACCGCCCGAAGGGTTGTGGCCAGGACGGCCACAATCAAAGGGCTATATACGTCAGCCCAGGGTTAAAATACTCCGTTTTTTGAGTATTACAACCCTGGGTCCCTTTCATCATTTTCCTTTTACCCTGTAGGGGTAACATAATAGCCAGAGCAGTTGGGGATTTGTTTTATGCAACCCCTTCAGGGTTGAAATTCTGTTGTTTTTTTTAACCCAGGGTCGCGGCATGTAAAAACCACATGCCTTAACCCTGGGTTAGCGTATGTAACCCCTTCAGGGTAAAATTGAAGTTATTTTAAAGTCACTGAATAGATACTAAAACATTTTTTGAACATTATTTAGGTAACAATAGTTCCTATCCTGTTTTGGAGGAATACCAATGTGGAAAAGATTTTCAGGCACTCTACAGTGCGTTCAATGCGAACAAGGTTTAGAGCTAGTTCCTATTGACGAGGTTGTTCGCAAGCTAGCATCCGAACACATTGCTAAAGGCGAACGCATGGGGATCAATGAAAAAGAAATGTCCGCATGCGTAGATTCCGGTTTACTCATTTGCCATAAATGCAAATTATGGTATCCAATCTTGCACAGCTTGCCGGTGATGCTACCTTATACCTCTCCCCTGCATAAGGAATTTCTCCAAACATATGGCGCACATGTAGATAAAATCGGACCAGGATACTCAAGTCCTAATATAGAGCCTGTACCGGGAGAAGGCTTTGTGCTTAAATCATTTTCCAAGGAATGGCTGGAATATTCCTATGATGATGTTTTATGGACATGGACCTATAAAGAACGAGAGGAGATTTTCCTCGCTGAAATAGGAGTCGAACCATCGCCATCAACACCATCAAGCTTTCTTGAAGTCGGATGCGGCCTTGGAATTATTACATCCTTTGCTGAAAAACATTTTGGTGGAGACGCCATCGGCGTAGATTTGAGTCTTGCAGCCTTGAGCGCCACAAAGCACTTTGCGGACAATCCTTTTTTGCATTTTGTTGAGTCATCACTGTGGCGCCTACCCTTACAAAAGAAAAACTTCGACCTGGTTTATTCCCACGGGGTTCTGCATCACACCTTTTCCACTGAAAAAGCATTTAAGACCATTAGCCAATATTGCAAACAGCAAGGCCATACTTATATTTGGGTTTACGGAGACCTTTCCATTAACGAGAGTATAGTCCGCAGATTTGCATACGGCGTTGAACTTGTAATGCGGCCCCTATTAAATTATCTGCCTGAATGGTTGACGAACTTAATATTATCACCAATAGCTTGTGCTTATATTCTCATCAACCAAATGCAGCAAATGATGGGAGAGCAAAGACAAAGTTACAATTTTTCTCGCGCCATGCATGCTGCTCGCGACCGCCTAACACCTTTATTTGCTCATCGTACCAGTGCTGATGATGTAATCTCATGGTTTAAACAGGAAGGGTTTGACCCGATACAACAATTGTCAGAATCAGAAATTGCTCCAGGCCTCGAGGCTGATTTTAGAAGAAATATTGGAGTGCGAGGACGTAAGGCTAATTGAACCTTTTTTTCAAAGGAAATAATCATGTCAAAACTTAAAGCTTTTCTGGGCCTTATCGCCTTAATGTTGTTCCTCTTTTTTGGCAAGGTATCCCCGGAAGGCCATCGGTATATCGAGGAGGTATTTGACTTTGGGCACGTCCTTTTATTTGGCGTTGTGTCCCTGGCCATTTTGAGCATCATCAGCAAATCCACCAATAAAAGGCCTACTTTGTTTGCGTGTTTTTTTGCAGGTTTTTTTACCCTTATATTGGGATTTGCCACCGAATGTGTACAGTCATTGCTGCCCGGGAGGGAGTTGTCTTCAAGAGACCTGCTATTTGATCTCATTGGCGCATCGGTTTTCCTGGGCAACCGCTTTGTTTACTCCAGAGAAAAAGTTAGCCGAATTTTTAGCACGGCAATCCTTTTAATTTCTATTTTACTATTAGGCTTTTGTTTTAAACCCACGGTTACCGCATACCTGGATGAGCAGGAAATGAAGAAGAACTTTCCAATGATCGGTTCCTTTGAAGGAAACTATGAATTAGACAGGTGGAAAGAGGTGGATAGTAGAATATCCGTCTCCGGGAAATTTAAAACCCATGGTAACCGTTCCATGTTGGTAAAATTAAAACCGGCGAAATATCCCGGAGTCTCTACCTTATATTGCATTCGCAATTGGACCGGCTATGACATGCTGACTTTTGATATTTCACTTGAAGGTGATGAACCTCTCAAAATTTTGGTAAGGATCAACGATGGAGAGCATAGAAGTGTCTATGAAGATAGGTACAATAAATCTTTTGATATCAATCCCAAATTGAACAAAATATCCATACCGCTAAAAGATGTGATGAATGCTCCCAAAGGACGGAAAATGAACATGAGCAATATTTCCCACATCGTTATTTTTACATCCAAGCTGAAAAAGAAAAGGACCTTTTTTATCGACAACATTCAACTTTCTAAATAAAGCTGGCCTGAATTTTCGTAACATTTCAGCGCTTTGAAAAAATGTTCGTCCTTGCTTTAAAAAATGTAAAAGTGTCCCAAAATGTGTAATTGGAATGTTGGATTAGTGGAAAGATGGAATGTTGAAAAAACTCTTTCGCCTCTTAGTTTGACCATTACTACATTACTCAACACTCCAACACTCCATAAAACATGTGCGGAATAGCCGGCTTAATTTGTGAATTCACCCCGGAAGATGATCGGAAAGCCATTGTTGGTTCAATGAACAATAGCTTAACTCATCGTGGTCCTGACGACTCGGGTATTTATAGCGACTCCGGTATAACTATGGGACACAGGCGATTGGCAATTATTGACTTGCATGCCGGTCACCAGCCAATGAGTTTTCAGTCGTACCATATTGTCTTCAATGGGGAGATCTATAACTACAGAGAAGTCAGGGACGAATTAAAATCACTGGGCCATTCTTTTCTCACTGATTCCGACACCGAGGTTATTCTGCATGCCTTTTCCCAATGGGGAACCCATTGCGTTACACGTCTTAATGGGATGTTTGCCTTCGCCTTATGGGACAGTAAAAAAAAAGATCTACACCTCTTCAGAGATCGAACGGGAATCAAGCCACTTTACTATTGTCGATTTCATAGTGGTTTAGCGTTCAGCTCGGAAATTTCCGCTTTATTTGCTGTTAAAGAAGTTTCGAGGGAGGCAAGCAGGAAAACATTATCTCAGTTTTTTATGTTTGGATACCCGCCGGGTCCAAACACCGCATTCAAAAATATTTTTGAATTACCTCCCGCCAGTTGGTCACACTTTGACGGAAAATCAGATCCAGTTCCAACAAACTATTGGACGCCCACAGATGCTCAACCCTTCCAAGGCAGCTTTGATGAAGCCAAAACCGTTTTAGACAGCCTGCTTCATCAAGTTGTAAAAGAGCACCTTGTCAGTGATGTTCCCGTTTCTACTTTCTTAAGCGGCGGCATAGATTCCAGCTCCATCACAGCCCTTTCCCAAAAACTTTATAGTGGGACCATAGAGGCCTTTACCGTTAGTTTTCCGGACGCTAAATATGATGAAAGTGTTTGGGCGAAAATGGTTGCGGAACACTGCAATGTGAAACACACGGTTATGGATATGGATCAAAAACCGGCAACCATAGAGGACATTGAAACCATCATCCAGCATTTGGGGCAACCTTTCGCGGACTCTTCCTGCATCCCAACCTACTATGTGTGCAAGGCGGCAAGCGAAAATTACAAGGTTGTGTTGTCGGGAGACGGCGCCGATGAGCTGTTTTACGGATATGAGAATTTTGATTTTTATTCCAAGATAATCACCTTGAAAAAAATTCCGTTATTGATACGGCAGCTATCCTCATCTTGCATCAAACAGATCCCTGATTATCATGCAATCAACGAGAAGCTTAGACAGCTTGAAAAGGCCCTTCGATACTCCTATTTGTGCGAAGATGACGCTATCATCTACTTAAACGCCATCCTTGATCCTCAGCAATTGAGAGATATTTTTTCAGAATCGCTTTCAGAACAACTCCCAAATGACTTTTCGCACCTAATCACCAATAACCAGGATGACAGCCCCTTAAGAAAAATGATCAAGTTCCTATTCGGCCAGTCTCTCCCGCAAAACATGCTCAGGAAAGTAGACCGAATGAGTATGAGGAGTTCACTGGAGGTCCGGGTGCCATTCCTTGATCACAGGGTCATAGAGTTTGCCTATTCTCTGCCCAAGGAGTTCACAATTCATAATGGCTTACGAAAATATATACTCCGCAAAGTTATGTCAAAATACCTCCCTGAAAAGGTCTTTACCCATAAAAAACAGGGTTTTGATATTCCCCTGCACCGTTATTACACAAAAAGTTTCATGGATGGTAGTGAGGATTTACTTCTTTCTTCAGACTCAGCAATCAGGCTCATTATGGGAGAAGACAAAATAAGTTCAGTGATAAAGGCGAATCGTGCCTTAATGGCATCCCCAAAACGTTACTACAGTAATTATACATGGTCGCACCTTCTTTGGATGATGCTTCAATTTGAGATTTGGAAAAATAAATTCAACGTTTCTTTTTAAGGTGATTTAGAAAAATGTGTGGAATCGCAGGCTTCATTGACTTCAAAAAAAATATTACGAACATGGACTCCACAATACGCCACATGTGTTCCCGGATAGTACACAGGGGACCCAATGACAGTGGTGTCTATATTGATAAAAATGTAGGGATAGGGATGCAGCGGCTCAGCATTATCGATCTCAAGGGTGGTCATCAACCCGTAGCCAACGAAGATGAATCGGTTTGGATCGTCTTTAACGGTGAAATTTATAACTATTTGCCCTTAAGAAAAATGCTGCTGGAAAAAGGGCATCAGTTCAAGACCAATAGCGATACGGAAACCATTGTCCACCTTTATGAGGAAAAGGGCGAAGATTGC
>JAJDAS010000083.1 GCA_029261755.1 Nitrospinia bacterium | reverse complement strand
TCTGCGTTATCTGCGCCTCTGCGTTAATGCTAAAGATCCCAAATACAAAATCATGCGGCGTAAAAATTAAAAATATCTTTTGCTAGCTTTTGAATAAAGGAAATTCGTGGTTAAAGCTTACTTCTATATAGTTCTTTTTTCTCTCATGCTGCTCTCCGGCCCTTCCCTTGCTCAGGCAGAGGAAGAAGAGATGGAGAATACTTGCGTGGAATGTCACTCCGATCTGGATGGAGCCCAAAAGGAAGCGGTGGATAGCTGGCAACTCAGTGTCCATAAAAAAGCCGGGGTTTTTTGTAATGATTGCCATGGAGGGGACCCCACCTCTTACGACGAGGCTATGGAGGAGTCGGCGGGGTTCTTAGGAAAGCCGAAGAAGGAGGATATCCCCGCTCTTTGCGCAAAATGCCACTCGGACGCCAAGAGAATGCGGGTGTACAATCTTCGAACAGACCAGCATTCCTTCTATAAAGAGAGTGTCCATGGACAACGGTTGTTAAAGGAAAAGGACCCCAAGGTGGCCACCTGTGTGGATTGCCACGGCAACCACGCAGTTTTTTCCAAGAAGGACCCCAGGTCTCCCGTTTACCGCCCTAACATTATTAAAACCTGCTCCAAATGCCATTCCGACAAAAACTATATGGAGGACTACGGGATCCCCACCAACCAGTACGAAGGTTATCTCGCTAGCTACCACGGGAAGCTGTTGCTGGAAAAAAACGATCCCAGGGTACCCACCTGTTCGGATTGCCATGGAAGCCACGGCGCAACACCGCCGGGAACCAAGGAGGTAGCCGAGGTATGTGGCTACTGCCATTCGGTCACGGCGGAGTTCTATTCCAAAAGCCCCCATAGCAGAGAACTGGGGGAGGGGAAGAAACCTAGATGTATCGACTGCCACGGCAACCACAGGATCCTCTTTCCCACTACAGCAAAGTTTACCGGCACCGGGGAGAACGATTGCCAAAGTTGCCATAACCCGAACTCTCCTCCCTACTTGCTTGGCGCCAAGCTGGGGCAGATGCTGAATGAATCCGAGGCCGCCATCCATGAAGGCAGAAAACAGGTGGAGGAGTTAAGGAGAAAAGGGGGGACCGGATTTGAGATTTCCCGGTTGGCGGATAGTCTGGATGATGCGAAAACCAAATGGATCAAGACCACCGCAATGACCCATACTCTCAACATGCCGGAGTTGGAAAAGAGGACGGGGAAAATTACCCAAATCACTCAGAAGGCCAGGGAAGAGATCTCCGGTATCTATAATGAATTAAATATTCGTTATGTGGGGTTGGCGGTGACATGGGTCTTTCTGCTATTATTGATCTGGGCTCTAAATGAGAAGCGAAAGGCCTTATAAGAATAGCTTGCGAGTTCCCATCTTCAGCCTGGGTGAGTTGCTTTTTCAGGTATGTTGAGTAATTATCTGCTTATTAATGCGCAGTTATTTTAAAAGCAGTTGATAACAGGATTTTTAAAAGGCCTAAAAAAAATATTTTTTTTTGCTTTTTGCTCTTGACATCTGTCTTGAATTTTAGTTTAATAGATGCACTTTTCTTAAGGCGGGGTGAATCTGTCTTTTGAAAAGGGAGAGGTAGGGCAATCGAACTTTAATTACTTTTTTAGTTTTTAACACTATCTGACGCTATATTTTGAAAGGAGGTGAATAAGGAGGAGAGAGGCGTTTTACTACTTAATGCTTTTTTATGACACCTGTCCCTACAATAACTAGGACAAACTTCTTATTTTGAATAATCTGCTAACAAACCATTTAGGGGTATAAGTAAATGAAAAAGATTCTTTCTATTTTTGTAACATTGGCCATGGCATTGGCCGCAAACATCGCATTAGTGGTTGACAGCTCGGAAGCAGTTCCAGCTTTTGCCCGCCAGATGCAGATGTCTTGTAAAGGTTGCCACTTTCAGCATTTTCCAAAATTGAACGCCATGGGCCGAGCTTTCAAAGCCAATGGTTACACCGACGTAGCTGTAGAGACCATCGACGGCGATTGGGGTACCAGTATTCCGATCAACCTGAACGCTTCTTGGATTACCAAACTTAGATATGTTAAAGATACTGCACGTGCAGCCACAAATATGGCAACTGGAACCGTACGTGGTGAATACCAGGCGGTTGACGAAGGTACCTTCTTCATCGGTGGTCGTATTTCCGAGCATATCGGTGGTGCCATTGAAGTTGCCGACGGCATTCCCTGGGGTAACGGAACCATCGTTTTTGGCCATGATCTGGAAACCATCAACACCCATGCAGGTCTTGCCCTCTGGTCCGCCGACGGCGCAGGCCCTTTCTGGGGTAAAGACATCTTCAACACCGGTTTGATCCGTGCAGCCAGATCTTTCGAAAACAGAGGCATGACTCAAGCTGCCGACGTTATCTTTAGAATGGGTACTTGGTCCGGTGCGACTATCTACGGTAATCATGACTGGATCTTCGCTGCTTTGAGCCTTGCTGTCGGTGGACAGCATGGTGTGGACGTTGGCGGTGACTTCTCCTGGGTTTACCGTGTAGCCATCACCCCTCCACAGATCTGGGGTTTTGACACCATGATCGGTGTCTACGGAATGTGGGGCGGCCACTCCTCTGGTGGAACCGCTGCAGGTGGAACCGGATCCAGGACCCAGATGGACACAAACTTTCACGGTGTGGATTTCCAGGCACAAGGAAACCTCACCGATGGCATTACCCTGGAAATCACGGGTAACATTCTTTACGATACCGGTGATCCCAGCGCCAGGAACATGGTCAGCAGAGGTGGTCAGGATCACTTCAGGCTCCACACGGGTTTCGACCTTGGTTTGCTTGAAGACCGCTTGATCGGTAAGTTCATGTACTCCCATTTCGGCTCAAGAGCCGCTAACTCTGTGCGAGGTGCTTATGGGTGGGAGAGAGAAAGCGTGGATATCGTAAGTCTTGGTTTGTATTACAATATCACGGAAAACGTTTCCCTCAGGCCTGAAGTTTCCTTTGTAGTTGGCAGCGACACTGACAATGTAACTCCTACTGTTGGTATGGTTAGGGGTGCTATCAGCGCTGACACCTCTTGGCACTTCATGCTTTGGTACGCGTTCTAAAAAAGAACCAACCATTAGTAGTATTTATAAAATCGGGTCGCTCGAAAGGGCGGCCCGATTTTTTTTTGACAAAAGAAGAAAGTCTTCTCTCCCGGTTCCTTGGTGGCAAATCCTGAAAAATCTGTAGTATAATATTACCTATTTTTGAATTCTTTATTCGGGCACTTCCAAAAACTCACTTTTTTAAAAAAATCTACCGCTAATTCCCCCTTAGTAAAGGGGGTTAGGGGGATGTAAAGGGAGTTTTTGGAAGTGCCCATTCTTCAATCCGGTAGTTCAAAAACAATTAACTTCTCCCTCCCCCCACCCATACCACTTAGAAGGACTGGATCAACTATGAATTTCCAATCAAAGATATCAAGATTAAGCATATCCTTTTTCCTCACGATCTTCATTACGCTTTTCGTTTTTTCCGACCCTTCTTTTGCAAGAAGCAAGAAAAGAGCTGCTTCAGCCAAAAAGCCTTTTAAGGTTCTTATTACCAGCATGGGGGGAGATTATTCAACGAAACTGAAAAAGAACAAGAACCAGCATCCCTACGATATACCCGAAGCGGCTTTTTTGCGAATTTTGAATAATTTTGATTATCAATTTAAGCGTAGAAGTCTTAGTGGATGGGAAAAAAAAAAAAGGCGCGTTTTCCCTCCCAAAGTAGCATCAAGTGCAGCGAAATACTTGAGAAAAGCCTTTCTGAAGGCGAATTCCTCACAGAAGATTGTATTTACGCATTTCTCTCCAACCAAGGGAAATACTCTGGTGGACATTTTTATCCAAAGGGAAAAGATCAATTTCAAATTTATGATGGTTCACGGCAATGGGAAGGCCACGGGCAGGTGGATCATCAGCAAAGGCTACCTCATGCATTATTTTGGGACCGGAACAAAACTTTTATCTGTGCAGGGAATATTTGGAGGCGGAAACTTCATTGACGCGTGTTGGATCAGAATCCCCCTCATCCAATATATAGCAGAGGTAAAGGGAGAGGGGAAACTCCTGAAAGCTTCGGGTGGTAAGAAAGGGAGTTCTTTTAAAGGAAAAAATAAACTGGTCAAGCTGAAAAAACTCACCTCTCTATTCCATCGTAGTTTGATTTCCAAAGAAGATTATCTTGTAAAGGTGGATAAAGTGAGGAGGGAAAAGGCGGGAGAAACCTTGACCATTGAAGAAGAACTGGAGTACATCAAGATATTGAAGGATGAGAAGTTTATTACCAGGGACGCCTATCTCCAGAAGAAAAATGTTCTTTTAGAAAATTATGATTAGTTCCATAGGTTCACAGTTCCAGGTTCACAGTTCAAGGTTAGAGCTATTAAAATTGAGTCCTCTAAGATTTTAAAAGAAGGCATCCCGCTAGTGCTTCTTTAAGCCTTTGTTTATAGTGAAGTAGTTTTTTCCTTTCATTCAAAAATCAAAAATCTTACATCAGCAATCTAAAACCCCTCTCCCATACTCCTCCCACGGTGAACCTTTACTTTCTTCTCTTTTGTTTTTTTTGTTCCGGGATGACTTCCCTGGTTTATGAAGTGGTATGGACCCGCTACCTTACCTCCGTTTTCGGAAGTTCCGGTTATTCCATTTCCACCGTCCTAACGGCCTTTATGGCCGGGTTGGCCTTGGGCAGTTTCTGGGCCGCTAAGTGGCAAAAAAAACTTTCCTCCATCTCTCCCCTATTTCTTTATATCGTATTCGAGATTGCCATCGGCCTTTTCGCCGTCTTCTCGCCGGAACTTTTTTCCTGCCTTAAAAAGCTATCCCTTTTCCTTCTACCGGATGATTCTTTTTTCGACGCCTCAACGGGTCTCTGGGCCAAATTTGCCCTCTCCTTTTCTCTGATGATCACCCCCACCTTTCTGATGGGCGCCACCTTTCCTCTTTTGAGCCAGTATTTTGTGGAAAATACAAAAAAAGTAAAGCAGTCGGTGGGCGGGCTCTATGCCTGGAATACCTTTGGCGCAGTATTGGGAACATTTCTGGCCGGGTTTGTGTTGCTTCATACAATGGGAGTGGATAACACCGTTCGTATAGCGGCCTTGATCAACCTGGCAATTGGAGTTTCTCTGTGGTTCCTCAATAAAGAATCCCTGAAGGAATATCAAAAACAGCAAGAAAAGGGCCTGGTTGAGCCTGTAATGGATAAAAAGGATAAACGGGGTCCCATTGGCAAAGTTGAAAAGAAAAGGGGCTCTGAGCTTATTGCAGCCCCTGTGGAGATCCGGAAGGGGCTGGCGAATCTCATTCTTGGCCTATTTGCGATTTCAGGTTTCCTGGCTTTGGGATACGAAGTCCTATGGACCCGCCTGCTGACCCAAATTCTTGGGAGTTCC
>JAJDAS010000082.1 GCA_029261755.1 Nitrospinia bacterium | reverse complement strand
GTATCGACCTGGCTGGTGGAACTTTGGATTTGTGGCCGCTTCCCTGTTTTTTTCCGGGCGCTATGACGCTGAACGCCGCCATTGATCTTTATGCCGGAGTGACCATAGAAAAAAGGGCGGACCGGAAAATTTCCATCCTTTCGCAAGACACGGGAAAATCACAAATTGCTTCCGGCATTCACAAGCTCAAGCCTCAAAAAGGCATGGAATTGATTCAGGAGATCATCCGCTTCCATGATCCAGATTGTGGCTTCAACCTGACCACTAGCTGCGCGGCGCCTTTTGGGTCGGGCATCGCCGGATCTTCCGCATTGAATATCGCTCTCAACGGGGCTTTGAACGCCTTCACCGGTTCTCCTTACCCACGGAAAGATTTGGTCTCCATTGCAAAAAACTTGGAAGCCTCGGTGATTGGAATTCCCACAGGCGTACAGGATTACTATCCGGCCCTTTATGGAGGGGCGAATGCCCTCCATTTTCATCCGGAGGGTGTAGAGAGGGAAGGGTTGGATGACTATTTCCACAATTGGCAAGAGCATTCCATCCTTTGCTATACCGGAACATCTCGTTTTTCCGGTACCAACAACTGGGAAATCTTGAAGAAAACCATTGATGGGAACCAATCCATACAGGAAAGGCTGCAAAATATCAATGAAGCCGCTACCAGGCTTTACCATGCCATTCTTGATGAAGACAGGGAAGAGATTGCTAATGCCCTTAGCCAGGAGTGGGCGAACCGAAAGAAGTTGGCCAAGGGGGTTTCCCATCCGGGAATCGAAAAACTAGTCCGTGCTGCGGAAAAGAGAGGGCAAGTAGCCGCAAAGATATGCGGAGCGGGCGGAGGAGGGTGCCTTTATCTTTATGTTCTGGAGGGAAATCGGGAGGAAATTGAAGTGGCATTGGAAAAAGCAGGTGGGAAAGTAATAAAATTTAACTTCGTAAAAAATGGGCTGCGGGTTTCCGTTCAAAAATATTGAGTGGTTTTTATGGCTAAAATGGTGGAAACAATTTTTGCCTCCCCTGGTTTTTCTTACGGAAAGAGAAAGAAAACTAAAAACAGGGGTCATCTTTTAAAAAAATGGAATGATGGAAGACAAAAAACAGCAGAACACACGGCCGTGGGGATTTTTTGACGTGCTCTCCATTTCCCCCGCTTACCAGGTGAAGAAGATCACCATTTATCCCGAAAAGCGGTTGAGCCTTCAACGCCATCGACAGCGTTCCGAGCATTGGCATATCGTTGAGGGAGACGCATTGGTGACGTTGAACCAGGAAGAGTTGCGGCTTCATCCGGGCGAATCAGTGGATATTGACCAGGAGGCACTTCATCGGATTGAAAACGTGGGCACTCAAGATCTTATATTTATAGAGATCCAACGCGGAGACTACTTCGGCGAGGACGACATCGAGCGGATAGAAGACGATTTTGGGAGGAGCTAGGCGCGGAGAGCGGAGAACTTAGCGCCTGGCAAATGGTTGGTTTATAGCTTATGGGAGCTTCCAAAAACCTTAAATACATGCCCACGGAACACACGGAATACACAGAAAAAAATAAATAAAAACCTTTCCGTGTCTTTCCGTGTGTTCCGTGGGCTAACCGGGTTTATTAATTTGAATAAACAAATATCTTTGGGTAATTTTAAGGCTTGCGGATTCGTGGAGCTGTAGTTAAAATGATCACACTGTTTATCTTTTGAGGAGGATGTAAATATGAAGTTTCAGGGCATAGATGCAATAAAATCCGCATGCGGAGGAATTCTTCAAATCGGCGATGATTCCGTAAAGGTTCAGGATGAGGAAGAACTTAGGGACGGAGCCATCGACAAATTAGTCTATAATGCCGTTTTTGGAGACTCTGCAGAAATCAGGGGTTGGTGCCGATGGCTGATCAAATCCGCCTCCATCGATCTTGGTTGCGCTCCTTCCTCCATTCAAGGGCTTTACGAAAAGGTGGGTCGTGGCGAAGCAGGCGGTTTTACGGTTCCGGCCATCAATATCCGGGGTCTCACTTACGATATCGCCAGGGCCATTCTGCGGTCCTCCGAAAAGATCAATATGCAGGCGGTTCTCTTTGAGATCGCCAAATCGGAGATAGGCTACACCTTCCAGCATCCATCCGAATACGCGGCGGTGATCCTGGCTGCGGCAATAAAAGAAGGATACAAAGGGCCTGTCTTCATCCAGGGGGACCACTATCAGGTGACTGCCAAGAATTATCATGCCGACAAGGAAAAAGAGATTTCGGGATTGAAAAAATTGATCGCGGACTCCATCGCCGCCGGTTTTTATAATATCGATATCGACTCCTCCACCATGGTGGAATTGGATAAAGGGTCGGTAAAGGAAGAGCAAAGGTTGAATTTTGAACTGGCAGCGGAACTCACCGCCTATATCCGGGAGTTGGAACCGGAAGGGATCACCGTTTCCGTCGGTGGCGAAATAGGTGAAGTGGGCGGGAAGAACAGTACCGTGGAAGAGTTCACCGTTTATACCGAAAACTACCTGGAGGTTTTGAAATCCAAAGGGGATATGAAGGGCATCAGCAAAATCAGCGTCCAGACCGGGACCTCACACGGTGGCGTCCCGCTGCCGGACGGCAGTGTGGCGAAGGTAGCCCTTGATTTCCAGGTGTTGGAAGACATCTCCAAAGCGGCTGTAAAGAATTACGGGATTGCCGGGGCCGTCCAGCATGGGGCCTCCACCCTTCCCGACGAGGCTTTTGATAAGTTCCCCGCTACCGGGACGGTGGAAGTCCACCTGGCCACCGGATATCAGAACATGGTATACGACAGCAAACATCTGCCCTCCGATTTGAGGGACAAGTCTTACAACTGGCTCCGGGAAAACTGCAAGGGAGAGTGGAAAGAAGGCCAGACGGAAGAACAGTTCCTATATAAGACCAGAAAAAAAGGATTCGGGCCTTTCAAAGAGGAGTTCTGGACCTTGCCGGAGTCCGTCCGGTCCGGCATTGCCGGAGAGTTGGAGTCGAAATTCGACCTCCTTTTCGATAAATTAAACTGCAAGGATACGAAGGAGCAAGTTGCCTCCACCGTTCAGGTGCCCGCCGGGTTGAAATTCAGCCTGGAGAAAGAGATTTCCATGGCGGAATGAGTTATATAGACATTGAGGCTCCACAGCCCATCGGGACTATGGAGCCAGCCAGTGAAAGAGATCAAAAAACACAAAAGCCTCAACCGCACTCTTTACTTTCCCCATAGTGAAGATCCAGAATGACTTCATTGCCTGGGTATTCCTGCTCGTGAATCTCCTTCATATTAGCAAGGGTATTGACCAGGTCGATAAGCTTAACAATGGTTTCTGAAATGATCTCATTGTTGCTATCCCGCCCGTATTTCCCCGCAAGTGTCTCGTTGGAAAAAGCAACGGCCTGAAGCATGTTAAAAATCTCATGCTTCAGTGTGCCTCCCACGATATGAAGAAAACGCAGCTTTTCACTTTCCGACATGCTATTGGTGGTTTCCCCGAACTGTTTCGTTTTTTTTCGCTTCCAGCCGGTTTTTTTGTCCGGTTTCCCATTTCCCGAGTCTTTGTTCAACTTTTCCCTCCTTTCTTTTTGGAAACAATTGCCACAATTATCAACATTACTTCACTTTACTTAGTTAGCAATATCCATGCCATCGTTAGGGACTGAAAGGACCATTGAGCCAAAAGGCTTTATTTAACAAATAGTTAATGGTAAAAAGCTATAAAATTCGGCAAAATCCCATTACCTCTAAAAAGGAAAAACCGGGACATTTCCATCCCCATTTTTTGCCATAATTGCTAAGTACCTAAAAAATAAGAACTTTTTGATGGACATTTATGTCCTGGTTTGGAATCGTTTCGATTCCACTAATTTTTTTCCTGTATTGAAGATTCTATAGTTTGCTCTATAATATGTTGAAATAAAACGATTATGGAATCGTATTAGCTCACGGAATAAACAGAAATACACGGAAAGGTTCTCATGCATTTTTTTCTGTGTATTTTTGATGAAAAGCGACCAAGATTCGCCCAAAGAAGAGTATCGTAGAAGGCTTGAATTCCGTAAATTCCGTGGGCTAGGTTTTTATAATTTCTGGTTGTGAGAGATGAATTCTCAGAATGAGTGTGAAAGAGCCTTATAAAGTAGAAATTCTGTAACTCCCGAAATTTGACATCTCCTTTGCTTTTCCATAGAATTACTGTTTATATTTAGCGTCGAAACAAACATCCAAAACATTCATTTTTCCGAAGGAAAATCAACATGCTGAAAGTAACGGTTGATGGTATTCAGGTGGAGGTGGAACACGGCTCTACTATCCTGGACGCCGCAAAAAAGGCTGGAATACGTGTTCCTACCTTCTGCCATGATGAGCGAATCGCCCCCACCGGGGCATGCAGGATTTGCCTGGTGGAAGTGGAAGGAGGTCCTCCTCGTCTTTATGCCTCCTGCGTTACTCCTGCACAAGATGAAATGCTGGTGATCACCAATTCGCCTAAAATCGCACGGGCCAGAAAAACCAACATGGAACTGCTCCTCATTCACCATCCGTTGGACTGCCCCACGTGTCCCGCTTCCGGTAGCTGCGGCTTGCAGGATCTCACTTTCGAGTTCGGCCTTCAGTCCAGCCGCTTCAAAATCGCTAAAAAAGAGAAACCTACCGACCGCTCCAATCCATGCATTGAGCAGAACGACAACCGTTGTGTGCTGTGCTCTAAATGCATCAGGGTTTGTGAAGAAGTCCAGGGTGTGAACGCCATTGGATTGGTAAAACGCGGATTCGACGCTTACGTGGATACCCCCTTTGGAAAGGAACTGGACTGCGATTTCTGCGGCCATTGTGTGACCACCTGTCCGGTGGGCGCGAGAAACAGCATCCATTTAATGCAGGGCCGGGCCTGGGATGTGAAAAAGCTGACCTCCTTATGCTCTTTCTGCGGAACCGGGTGCACCCTTTCTTACGATGTGCGCGACAAGGACAATAAGGTTGTCCGGGCAAGAGCCATGGGGGGATTGGGAATCAACGGCAATTTTCAGTGCTCCAAGGGATGGCAAGGGTTTCAGTACGTGAACAGTGGTGATCGGCTGGGAAAACCCATGGTGAGGAGCGGAGAAAACCTTTCTACTGCTTCCTGGGATGATGCCCTGGGCCAAATCTCGAAAAACCTGAAGGACATCATTGCGAAACATGGCCCCCAGGCTGTGGCCGGTATAGGATCCGAGAGGCTTACCAATGAGGAAAACTACCTCTTCCAGAAGTTTTTCCGTACCGTCATCGGCTCCAATAATGTGGACAATCTCCAAAATCTGAAAAATAGGGCCGTTGGTGAGGCTCTCCCGGAAACACTGGGTGATGCGGTGAACATCGCTCCCCTGGATATTCTGGAGAAAATTCCTCTGATATTCCTCGTTGGAGCGGACGCCACGGAAGATAGTCCGGTGGTGGGGAACATCATCCGGCGGGCCGCCACCAAGTTAGGCTCCAAACTCATTGTGGCCAATAGCAGAAATATAAGGCTCAACAAGATTGCTTCTGCAAGCTTCAAGGTGAAGGTGGGTACCGAAGCCGCTTTGATCAACGGCCTCATCCATGAAATTCTATCCAAAAATCTCATTGCTGGCGATGCGGCCTCCTCTCGTGTAGAAAACCTGGAGGAGTTGAAACAGGCCGTTTCCGAGTATACACCGGAAAATGTGGAAAAAATCACCGGTATTCCTTTCACCGAGATCGCCCCCGTGGCGGAAATGGTGACCTCTTCCGAAGGCGCGGTCTTCATCTGCGGCAAGGATGTCAGCGGCCATTCTTCCGGCAACCCTGCCCTGGAAGCTCTGAAGAACCTGGTGCTTTTGACGGGAAATGGGGACGGTAAGAAGGGCGGGATCATGTTCTTAAGGGAATACTGTAATTCCCAGGGTGTGAACGATGTAGGCGTTACCCCAAATTGCCTGCCGGGCTACCAATCTTTACAAGATTCCGAAATCAAAACCAAGTTTGCGAAGGCATGGGGCAAAACCCTGCCTGCGGCAGTGGATAGTGGCGCGGACATCATCCAGCAGGCCCTGGACGGTAAGATCAAGGCCCTTTACATCATGGGAGAAGACCCCATCCTGCGCTACCCGGATGGAGAAAAGATCCAGAAGGCACTGGCCAATATCGATTTCGTCATCTGCCAGGATATTTTTCTTAACGGAACGGCCCCTTACGCCAATGTGGTTCTACCCGGCATCAGTTTCGCCGAAAAGACAGGGACCTTCACCAATATGGAAGGGAGAGTCCAAAACCTGGTCCAGCAGATCCAGC
>JAJDAS010000081.1 GCA_029261755.1 Nitrospinia bacterium | reverse complement strand
TGATTATTTTGAAGAAATGCCAATTTGGTTTGATGACTGTCTACCAGATTGGAACTATACTGCAGTACCACGAACCAATTGATAAAATGACGAAGTTATTCTTGAGCCATTCCTTAAAGGATTTGGTTTGACAGGCGGGTTGAGATGACTCCTCTTTTCCAAAGAATTATACAGGCAAAGTAAAGCTCAAGGTACAGCCTTGACCGGATTCACCTTCGCTTTCTATCCCCACCTCTCCGCCAAGTTTCTCTGTAATCCTTTTTGCAATGGAAAGCCCCAGTCCGTGCCCTTTAACATGTTTTTCTCCCAGACGAGTAAATACCGTAAATAGCTGAGCTTGCTCTTCCGTGCTGAGCCCGTCCCCATTGTCACGCACCCAAAACCGGACTATGCCGTTGTCCTCTGGCGTTGCGCCTATTTCCACAACCGGCGGCCTTCCTCCGTATTTGATGGCGTTGCTGATGTAATTCATCCAAACCTCTTCCACCCAGGGGCCATAGCCTATAGCCGTCGGCCAGTCCGAGGGCCTGATTATTTTGGCCTGATGCTCGGTAATTGTTGGGGCAAGGCGCTCCTCAACTTCTTCGATAATCACGCCCATCTCCAACTTGCAAGGAAGGGTTTTCATGTCCTGCCAACGAACTCGTGCGAGCAGAAGCAGTTCGTCCAGGAGGTGGTCCATTTTGATGGTGGATTGTTTGATGCATTTAACGGATTCCATCGCAATGGGATTGGAAAGAGTGGAAGGCTCTCTTTCAAGAACTTCACTGAATCCTATGATGTTGCTTAAAGGGTTCTTTAAGTCATGAGCAACCGTATGGGCAAAGGCATCCAGGTCAGCAATGAGTTGTTCTCGCTCAAAAAGATCCTTTTGAAGCTGCTCCCGCATGTTGTGAAGATAGCCGACGGAAACTCCAAAGACGATAAAGACCAGATGAGAAAACCAGAAATTTTTTCCTAAAAATGAAGCGAAGTCAGATTCTCCAGCCCAGGAAAAAAGCAGAATATTTAAGGGAATGGATGCGAAACCAGCAGTTAGCCCACCCTTCCAGCCTGATATGTTTGCAATTACAAAAATAGGCACAATTGCAAATGCAATGGCCGGCCGTGAAATCAATTTGTACAAAGGAAAGAATAGAACAATGTATAGGAGGACAACCCCAAAACTAATTGTCGCTACCTCTTGTAGAGATTTCTTGTTCAATACTGTCGTTTTTTTGGTATCACTTTTCATGATTGATATTGCCCAAAATGGCAGAAAAAAACTAACTCACCAGCGACAAACATGGAACTTGAGAGGAATTTGTTTTTTTGGGTTTTAATAGATAAAAGGTAAAGATGCAAGGTGAAAATTAGAAGGAAATGGAGTGATGTGATTTTTGAACACCTAACTTTCTTCAAAGATTAGCAAAGTGGTGCATGGAAGTCAAAAATAGTCGTTCTTCTACGGAACCAGACCTTTGCAAAGCTGCGAAAGTAAGTTGAACTATGATAGGATTTCTATGCACCTTTGCTCACATTTGCTCTCGATTGTTAATTAATACTCCATTACTCCAACGCTCCAACAAAGAATTTTCTTCCCCATGCCTCCAAAAATAATAATCATAGACGGTAGTTCCTATATCTTCCGGGCCTATTACGGCATACGGCAGGCCCTCACAACCTCCAAAGGCGTTCCCGCCAACGCCACCTACGGATTCGCCCGCATGTTGCTGAAAGTAATCCGGGACGAAAAACCGGATTATGTGGCCGTGGTCTTCGATTCCAAAGGCAAAACCACTCGCCATGAATACTTCCCCGAATACAAGGCCAACCGCTCCGCCATGCCGGAAGACCTGGTCCCGCAAATCCCCTACATCCACGATCTGGTGCGCTCCTTCAACATGGAGGTAGTGTGCCGGGATGGGATCGAGGCGGACGACATCATCGGCACCCTGGCCATGCGCTCCAAAGAAAAGGGAATGGAGGTCACCATCGTGAGCGGCGATAAAGATATGATGCAGTTGATCGGTGACGGCATCACCATGCTGGATACCATGAAGGACAAAAGATTCGGTCCCGCAGAAGTGGTGGAAAAACTTGGAGTGGGACCGGAAAAGGTCATCGACATCATGGGGCTCATGGGAGATTCCTCAGACAACATCCCCGGCGTTCCGGGCGTGGGACCCAAGACGGCCCTGGAGCTAATCAATCAGTTCGGGGACATGGAAAACGCCATCGCCCATGCGGAGGAGTTCAGGAAAAAGAGCGTGCGAGAAAAGCTCTCTCAGTTTGCGGAGCAGGCCCGGCTCAGCAAGAGGCTAGTGACCATTGTTACCGACCTGGACCTGAACCTGGACCCGGAAATTTTCAAAACACGGGAGATGGACCGGGAGACCGTGGTAAAAATCCTGAAAGAGCTGGAGTTCATGTCCCTCTTAAAGGAGTTGGATCTATCTCCCGAACCCGTAGAAAAACATGAAAAAGCTTACCGAACGATCCTTGATTGGGAAGAGTTTGATTGTTTGCTGGACGATTTAAAAAAGTCCGGCCGCTTTGCCCTGGACCTGGAAACCACCAGCAAGCATCCGGTGGACGCCAAAATAGTGGGGTTTTCCTTTTCTTACACACCGCACGAGGCATACTACATCCCCATAGCTCACCAATACCTGGGTTGTCCGGAACAGCTTGATTTTAAGGAGGTGCTGGCAAAACTTAAACCTATTTTGGAAGACCCTTCCCTTAAAAAGATCGGCCAAAACATTAAGTACGAAATCATCGTCCTGCATAACGCGGGTATTGAGCTACAGGGTATCGTTTTCGATACCATGATTGCCTCCTACCTTCTGGAACCCAACAAAAGGCACCACAACCTGGACAACATTTCCCTGGAAAACCTGGGCCACAAGATGATCTCGTATAAAGAGGTGGCCGGGACCGGCCAGAAGGAGATTGGATTCCAAGAGGTGCCCATTGACCAAGCCTCGGAATATTCCTGCGAGGACTCCGACATCACCTTTCTACTGGCCGAGAAGTTCGGTCCTCTGCTTCAATCAGAGGGACTGGATGACCTCTTCCGAAAAATCGAAATGCCGTTGGTGGAGGTATTGGCCGAAATGGAGCTGAACGGCGTCGGGATAGATGCCGCATTCCTTGGGGAGATGTCCGGGGTGTTGGATAAACAGTTGAACCTCCTCACCAAGCAAATTTATGAAATTGCCGGGGAGGAGTTTAATATCAACTCTCCGAAACAGTTGGGCGAACTCCTTTTTGAAAAGCTCAAACTGCCCGCAAAAAAGAAGACCAAGAGTGGGTACTCCACCGATGAGAGCGTACTGGAAACCCTGGCGGAAAAACACCCGCTTCCGGCAGAGGTTTTGAACTACCGGAAACTCAAGAAACTGAAATCCACCTATGTGGACGCCTTACCCGCCTTAATCAAACCGGAGACGGGCCGGGTCCACACTTCCTTCAACCAAACCATCACCGCCACGGGTCGTCTGAGCAGCACGGACCCGAATCTACAGAACATCCCCATCCAGACCGAAACAGGGAGGGAAGTCCGAAAGGCATTCACCGCAGGAGAGGGCGGGCTGATTCTCTCGGCCGACTATTCCCAGGTGGAGCTTCGGCTCCTGGCCCATCTTTCGGAGGATCCAATGCTCATGGACGCCTTCCAAAAAGGCGATGACATTCATACCCGCACGGCCTCCGAGGTTTTTAATCTCCTGCCGGGCATGGTGACCCCCGATATGCGGAGGATGGCCAAGGCGGTAAATTTCGGAATTATTTACGGGATGGGCGCCTTCCGCCTATCCAAAGAGATCGGGGTATCCATGAAGGAGGCGAAGGCGTTCATCGAGAACTATTTTCGTCTTTATAAAAAGGTAAAGAGCTTTACCGAGGCAACCGTGGAAAAGGCGCGGGAGGACGGTTATGTTTCCACCATCATGGGCAGGCGACGGGCTATCCCGGAGTTGAACCATCCCAATAGAAACCAGCAGGAATTCGGCCAGAGAATAGCGGTGAACACCCCTATCCAGGGGGCGGCTGCGGACCTCATTAAAATGGCCATGATTAATATATCCAGGCGGTTGAAGGAGGAGGGGCTGGAATCCAAAATGCTGATTCAGGTGCACGACGAACTGGTTTTCGAGGTCCCGGAATCGGAGAAAGAGGCCATGGAAAGGCTTGTGAAAACGGAGATGGAGCAGGTTTATGCTTTAAAGGTTCCTTTGGTGGTGGATTTGGGGGTTGGTGGGAATTGGAAAGAAGCTCATTAAGGCATTGAATCATTGAGTGATTGAACCATTGAATCATTTTCAATCTCTCAACCTTTCAATGTCTCAATGCCTCAATGTCGCTATGCTACTGAATAATATATTCCAGAAAATAAACCCTCTTCGCATGGCCGGTTTGCAAATTTCGGTTGATGATAATTTTTAAATCCTCCTCAATCCTTCTCATCTTTTTTTCTCCACTCAGATCGGCAGAAGATTTCGTGTTTAAATGAAAATAAATGGCCTCCCGCAAGCTTGCCAACAGCTTGTTCAACTCCTTAACAACCTTATCTGAGTTCAGTTCCAACGTAACAATCAACGTGAGAAACTTCTCCTCACCCTCTTTTTCCTGCAGAGGGATGAAAAATCGCGCCATTTTATAGGTGGGAATCTTGGGGATTTTTTTCATCAACTCTTCCATCCGCCTTTCAAGTTCCTCTTGCTCTTTAAGAGCCTGTGCTTCTTCTTGCGCCTTTTTTTCAAGATAAAAATAGACCCCGGTACCGATCCCGCCCAACAGGAGAAGTGCACCCACCACAATGATTATGATTTTTTTTGCGTTGGATGAAGCTGCCGGTGCTTCTTCCTCTTCTCCCTTCGCCTCTTCTCCATCTTCCGGGGGTGGAGCTTCTTCCGCCGCAGGCGGGGCCACACTTTCTTCAGTGGGATCGATATCCAGTTCGGTCTTACGTTTCTTAGCCATAAGATTTCCGTTTATTAAAAAAGATATTAACCCTCCGCGCCCAGAAGCGCCGCTTTATCAAGCTTTGGCTCCGACTTCGCTTCCCTTTGCAGACTCATGTGCGCCTGGTAAATCAATACAAAGGAAATTCCCAGCAAAATCAAGGAAAAAAAGGATAGAACCAAATTCCCAACGGTCCAGTTCTTATAAAAGAGTATCAGAAGAGAAGCGAATGCCACAATGAACATAAAAAACATAGGCAAACGGACAAACAGCGAAGCCTGTCGGGTTTTCATCAACCATACCGTTACCGCCAGGAGGGCGATAGCTGCCAGGAGTTGGTTAACGGAACCAAAGAGGGGCCAGAGCGCTCCGGCTCCACCGCTGAAAGCAAACAGCAAGCCTCCGGCCACCGATATGCCGGTGGCTAAATATCGATTGCTGGCAAGAACGGATTGCTCTTTTTTTCCCTTTTGAATAAAAAACTCTTGAAAGGTATAACGAGACAAGCGCACGCAGGTGTCCAGGGTAGTTAAGGCAAAGGCGGAGATGGCCAAGGCCGCGAAGGAGCTTCCAAGCTCCAGGGATATCCCCAGGCTGGTGGTGAAAGTCCCGATACCGGAGGCGAAAAGTCCGATGGGATCGGTCTTCCCGGATATGGGGATGAAATTCCGGTACTCATCCCAGCTTAGATAGGCCGCAGTGATCAATGCTATCACCGCGAGAAATGATTCAATGAGCATGGAGCCGTACCCCACCATCCTGGCGTCGGATTCCTTATCCAACTGTTTGGAAGTGGTTCCGGTAGCCACCAGGGAATGGAAACCGGATATGGCGCCGCAGGCCACCGTTACAAACAAAATGGGAAAGAGGGTCCCTATGTCCGTTTGGAAATTCGTTACCGGTGGCACCCTGAGTTCCGCCTTGTAAAAGAAAATACCCAATACCGCCAGGATCATGATTCCATACAGGAGGAAAGAGTTCAGGTAGTCGCGGGGCTGGAGCAGTATCCATACAGGAACCACGGAGGCTATGGATACGTAAGCCAGAATGAATATTAGCCAGGTATTCCTGGATATAGGAAGGGGGTATGCCAACCCCACATAAACGGCAAAGCATATAAAGAAAAGCCCAATGATGGTGGCGACCCTGAAATCCAGAAGGTTTTTGTTGTTGATAAACCCAAAACAGACGGCAAGGAGAATGAATAGGATGGAGGAAATTCCTGCCGGGGGAAACTTCATGAATGCGGCCACCACGGCGTTCATAAAGATGGCGATGACCAGCAATAAAGCGCACCAGGCAAAGACCAGGAACAGCTTTTTCCCCATTGCGCCGATATGTTCTTCA
Source organism: Nitrospinia bacterium (assembly GCA_029261755.1). Classification (GTDB taxonomy): domain Bacteria; phylum Nitrospinota; class Nitrospinia; order JACRGO01; family JACRGO01; genus JACRGO01. Next base: position 13,277 of record JAJDAS010000081.1, on the reverse strand, counting down.
ATGACCTCACCGATGGATCTACCCTGGTGGCGGACGGAGGCAGTGAGGGAGACGAAGTCATGCATGGCGCCCATGAATATTCCCCCGACAATAATCCAGAGGAAGGCGGGAAGCCATCCGAAATAGACAGCGATGATGGGACCGATGATGGGGCCGGCCCCGGCGATGGAAGCAAAGTGGTGGCCCAGGAGGACCGGCGCCTTGGCGGGATAGTAGTCCACTCCGTCGTTCATCACATGGGCCGGAGTACGATTCCTATCATCAATCCCAAGCCATAGGGCTATCTTTTTGCCATAGGTAAGGTAGGCGATAAAGAACAAAGTTCCTGAAATCAGCAGCAGAGTGATTCCGTTCATAATCCCTTTTCACTTCAAATATTGGCAATGGGAAGCCGGCAATTGCGAATCCATAAAAAAAGAGTAGCCGTTTAGGAAACTGCGGATGGGCGGCAGAGGTATTATTGTGGCATCGACAACCATGCTAAAACAATGTATGCCTGTATTCAAGAGAGAAAAGAGGGGGGGGGGGGGGGCCGAAAAACGCAGGAGGGTGTATTGATGCAAAAAAACGAGATTGCCACGGTAAATTAAGTTCCCTCGCAATGGCAATTGCGAGGGAACTTTTTTTAGCAGAGAATTGGTGAAACCAAAAAGGGAAGTTTCTTCTCCCTTCTATACTCCCGAACTGACGACGGCTTTGATGCTCTCTAATCTAGTGACCGAAGGTTCGTCTGGTACAGGCTTTTCGGTGTAATCGTATTTAATTTTTTGGTAAAGCTTTGCTCCGGTGCCAGCTGGAATGGGCCTTCCCATGATCACATTTTCTTTCAGCCCTTTCAGCTTATCCACCTTGCCGGACACACTAACTTCCGTAAGCACCCTGGTGGTCTCCTGGAAAGAGGCCGCCGAAATAAAACTATCCGTGCTTAAGGATGATTTGGTAATCCCCAGGAGAATGGGTTTTCCTTTGGCCGGTACGCCTCCCTCCTTGACGATTTCCTTGTTTACTAGCTGGAGTTGAGTCTTTTTGACCATTTCTCCTTCCAGCAAGCTGGAATCACCGGGATCTTCAATCACTACGTGTTTCAGCATTTGTTTGACAATCACCTCAATGTGTTTGTCATTAACCTGAACACCCTGTAATCGGTAAACCTCCTGAACCTCGTTAACCAGATATTGCTGCAACTCCTTTTCACCAAGGATAGCAAGAATATCATGGGGGTTGGCTGCTCCATCCATAAGGGGCTCACCCGCACGCACATAATCGCCCTCGTGAACGTTGATATGCTTTCCGCGTTTGATGAGATATTCCTTTTTCACGCCCTCTTCGCTTTCCACGATTACCTTACGCATGCCTTTTTCAAATCCGCCGAAGGCGACTATTCCATCGATCTCGGAAATAGTGGCCTGCTCATGGGGTTTTCTGGCCTCAAACAGCTCCGCAACTCTTGGCAAACCACCTGTGATATCCTTGGTCTTGGTGGTTTCCCTGGGGATTTTGGCGATAACGTCCCCGGCGGAAATTACAGCGTCTTCCACAACGCTCAGATGGGCTCCGGAAGGAAGTAGGTATCTGGCAATGGTCTTGTTGGTTTCTTTGTCTTTTATGGAGACCCTCGGATGCTTGTTTTCCGCTTTGTGTTCCTTGATGACCTTCATGGAGAGACCGGTAATTTCGTCCACCTCTTCTTTCATGGTCAATCCCTCGATTATATCTCCAAAAGCAACCTTTCCTTCGGCTTCCGTAAGAATAGACATGGTGTATGGGTCCCACTCGGCAAGGATCTCGCCTTCCTTTACCTCATGACCATCCTTTATCTTGATTTTTGCGCCGTAAACCACGACAAACCTTTCCTTCTCCCTGCCGTTGGTATCTTGGATAATTATAGCTCCGTTACGATTCATGGCGATGATATCGCCGTTTCTGTTTTTACAGGTCTTGAGCTCGGAGTATTTTACGATTCCGCCCTTTTGGGTCTTCAAAGTGGTCTGTTCCACTACCCTGCTGGCGGTCCCACCGATATGGAAGGTTCTCATGGTCAACTGGGTTCCCGGTTCTCCGATGGACTGGGCGGCCACAACGCCCACTGCTTCTCCGATTGACACCAATTTACCGCTGGACAGGTTTCTGCCATAACAGAGCTTACAGACGCCGTCTTTTGCTTCGCAAGTAAGCACGGATCTGATTTTTACTTTTTCTATGCCGGTGTTATCGATTTTTTCTAATAGCTTTTCATCTATTTCCTCGTTTGCGTTAACGATGACATCGCCGGAAAATGGGTCGGTTACCGCTTCGCAGGTAATCCTGCCGAGGATCCTCTCACCAAGAGTTTGAATGATTTCTCCCGCCTCCACCAGGGATTTGATTTCAATTCCATTCACTGTGCCACAATCATTTTCAAAAATGATGATATCCTGGGCCACATCTACTAAACGTCTGGTAAGGTAACCGGAATTCGCTGTCTTCAATGCCGTATCCGCCAAACCTTTTCTGGCTCCATGGGTAGAGATAAAGTACTGAAGCACCGTCAACCCTTCACGGAAGTTGGCTGTAATTGGGGTTTCAATGATTTCACCTGACGGTTTCGCCATCAACCCACGCATTCCGGCCAATTGCCGAATTTGCTGGGAACTTCCCCTTGCGCCTGAGTCAGCCATAATATAGATGGAATTAAAGCCTTTTCGTTTTTCTTCATCCGAGGAGGTTCCATCCACCAGGGCTTCATCCTGCGTTTCCAGTTCCTTAAACATTTCATCGGAAACCTTTTCCGTGGATTGCGCCCAAATATCGACGACCTTGTTGTATCGTTCCCCATTGGTGATCAGTCCCTTGTGGTACTGTTTTTCCACTTTGATCACCTCTTTTTTGGCTTCACCAACAATTTTATTCTTGTTTTTCGGGATGATCATATGCTCAATGGAAACCGAAATTCCCGCATGGGTGGCATATTTGAAACCCAGTTCTTTGAGGTTGTCGAGAAATACAACTGTCTTTTCCCTTCCGGCTATCAAACAGCTTTCATTAATCAGTTCGGTGAGAACCTTTTTGGTCATTTCTCTATTTGACATTTTGAAGGGTAATTCTTCGGGAACTATTCCGTACAGAAGCACTCGGCCCGTAGAGGTAACAGCAAGCTCTCCTTCAATACGAACCCTGATCCTGACCTGAAGGCCGAGCCTCCCTGCGTCATAAGCAGAGCGGACTTCATCAGGACCAGCAAATATTTTATCTTCGCCCGCTTCTCCCCCTCTGATTTTAGTAAGATAATAACATCCGAGAATAATATCCTGGGTGGGAACAGCCAAAGGCTTTCCATTTGCCGGGGAGAGAATATTATTGGGGCCCAACATCAAAACCTTGGCCTCGGCCCTGGATTCCAGCGAAAGGGGGACATGCACGGCCATCTGGTCGCCGTCAAAGTCAGCATTAAAAGCCGAGCACACCAGTGGATGAATACGGATGGCTTTTTCTTCCACTAAAACCGGCTCAAAAGCCTGGATGCCGAGTCGATGCAGAGTTGGCGCCCTGTTTAGAAGTATGGGATGCCCTTTTACGACCTCTTCCAGAACCTTCCAAACCTCAGGCGTTCCCTTCTCAACCATTTTTTTAGCGCTTTTGATAGTGGTGGCGTACCCTCTTTCTTCCAGCTTGTTAAAGACGAATGGCTTAAAAAGTTCCAACGCCATTTTTTTGGGTAGGCCACACTGGTTGAATTTAAGTTCCGGTCCAACCACAATTACGGATCTACCCGAATAGTCCACACGTTTCCCAAGTAGGTTTTGTCTAAAACGTCCCTGTTTGCCCTTCAACATGTCGCTCAGCGATTTCAGAGGACGTTTGTTAGTCCCCTTCAATATTCTGCCCCTGCGGCCATTATCGTACAACGCTGAAACGGCCTCCTGAAGCATTCTTTTCTCGTTCCTGATGATAATGCTGGGAGCCTTCAACTCAAACAGTCTTTTCAAACGATTGTTTCTATTGATTACCCTCCGGTACAAATCGTTGAGATCGGAAGTTGCGAACCTGCCCCCTTCCAACGGTACTAAGGGTCTCAGCTCCGGCGGAATGACCGGAATGACCTTCAAAATCATCCAGTTGGGTTTATTATCCGAGTGTTTGAATGATTGGACAATTTTCAACCTTTTGATCAGTTTTCTCTTGGTTTGAACGGATTTCGTCTCCTTGATGGATACCTTGAGTTCTTCCCCAAGTTCATCGATATTGATACTGGAAAGCATGATATCAATGGCTTCGGCGCCGATGCCTAATTTCAGAGTCTCATCAAATTTTTCCAGGGCCTCGTTACGTTCTTCATCCGTGAGAATCCGGCCTCTTTTCAACCCGGAATTACCCGGATCAATAACCACGAAAACTTCAAAATAAAGCACACGCTCCAAATCCCTCAAGGTCATATCCAGCATGTTGCCAATACGGCTGGGGAGCCCTTTAAAAAACCAGATATGAGCCACAGGACTTGCCAACTCGATATGTCCAAGGCGTTCTCTCCTGGCTTTGGAGAGGGTCACCTCCACCCCACACTTTTCACAAATGACACCACGGTGTTTCATTCTCTTATACTTACCACAGGTGCATTGCCAATCTTTGATGGGACCAAATATCTTAGCGCAGAAGAGTCCGTCACGCTCAGGCTTGAAGGTCCTGTAGTTGATGGTTTCCGGTTTCCTTACCTCTCCGAATGACCACGACCTGGTTTTTTCAGGCGAGGCAATCCGAATTCGGAGGGCATTAAAATCCAAAGGATTTTTGGGTCTTTCAAATAAATCAAAAAAATCTTTCATTTCCATTCCCTTTTTTTTGTGGGATTGCGAATTTATCAAAAGAACTCCACGATTGGAGTCCTCTATTTTCATTTGCCGGAATAGTTATTTAGTTCCTTCTATTAACTCCACATCCAGGGACAAGCTTTGGAGTTCTTTAATTAAAACATTGAAGGATTCGGGCAAGCTGGGTTGAGTTGAACTTTCTCCTCTTACAATGCTTTCGTACATTCGCCTGCGTCCTTCCACATCATCCGATTTCACGGTGAGCATCTCCTGCAAGGTATATGCGGCGCCGTAAGCCTCCAATGCCCAAACTTCCATCTCTCCGAGCCTTTGTCCGCCGAATTGCGCTTTTCCTCCCAAAGGTTGTTGCGTAACAAGGGAGTATGGACCCGTGGACCTGGAGTGGATTTTATCATCAACAAGATGATGAAGCTTCATCATATAGATAACCCCTACCGTTATCGGCTGATCAAACTTTTCACCGTTTCTTCCGTCAATGAGGGAATCCTGGCAAAATTCATCAATGTTGGCTTTTTTCAGTAAGTCGCGGATATCCTGTTCCGTGGCACCATCGAAAACAGGGGTGGCCACCAATTCATCATTTGCCTCGGCCGCTCTACCCAGACATGTCTCAAGAATTTGTCCAACATTCATACGGGATGGAACTCCCAAAGGATTAAGTATAATGTCAATGGTACTTCCATCTTTCATAAAAGGCATATCTTCTTCAGGGACAATTACCGATACCACGCCCTTATTGCCGTGACGTCCGGCCATTTTATCGCCAACGGAAAGCTTTCTCTTCATAGCCACAAAGACCTTTACCAGTTTTATCACACCTGGGGCTAGTTCATCACCCTTGCGCAGCCTGGAGATCTTTTCATTCATTGCTTCTTTTTGTTCCTTCACCTTCTCTGCGGTGAATTCAACAATTTCAGAGAATCTCTGGAGTACTTCCTTATCTGACTTCCGCAAAACAATGGACGTCAAATCCGTTCCTGAGAGGGTCTTTAATATCTCTTTGGTTATAGGTTTTCCCTTGGCTGTTAGTACTTTCCCTGTTTTTCTGTCTTTAACGGATTCAGCAACTATATTGTCCACCAGCAATATGCGGAGCTGGTTGTCCCTTTCGATCAATAAGATTTTGATCTCTTCCAGGGTATCGTTTTCCAGCGCCATAATCTCTTCATCTTCGATAGACTGTGTTCTGGAATCCTTATCCATTCCCTTCCTGGAAAAAACCTGGACATTAATCACCGTACCTTCCACTCCCGGCGGAACGCGAAGAGAGGTATCCCGAACATCTTCGGCTTTCTCGCCGAAGATCGCCTTCAGGAGTTTTTCTTCAGGACTCAACTGGGTTTCTCCCTTGGGAGTAATTTTACCTACCAGAATATCGTCGGGTTTGATATTGGCGCCCAGCCTGATGATTCCGCTTTCGTCAAGGTCTTTTAAGGCCCCTTCTCCGATATTCGGGATATCAACGGTAATTTCTTCTTTACCCTGCTTGGTATCCCTGGCCTCTACATCAAACTCTTCTATATGTATGGAAGTAAATACATCTTCCTTAACCAGCTTTTCGCTTACGATGATGGCATCCTCGAAGTTATATCCGCCCCAAGGCAAAAAGGCAACACGAACATTTTTGCCCAAGGCCAGCTCTCCCAAATCTGTGCAAAACCCATCGGAAATAACTTCACTTTTTTTGACCTTTTGGCCTAAGGTCACAATTGGTTTTTGATTAATACACGTATTTTGGTTAGACCTTTGGAATTTCCTCAAGGAATAGATATCCACATTGGAATCATTGCCGGATTGTTTTTGGGCTTCGCTGCTCTTACGGATCACAATCCTCTGCGCGTCAACATAAACCACCTCACCCGAATTCTTGGCAATTACAACAGTACCGGAATCCCTTGCCACGATTTCCTCCATACCGGTTCCGACTATTGGAGCTTCCGGTTTAAGGAGAGGGACAGCCTGCCTCTGCATGTTAGATCCCATCAAAGCCCTGTTAGCATCATCATGTTCTAAAAATGGGATAATCGCCGCGGCAACGCTGATCAGTTGCTTAGGAGATATTTCCATGTAGTCGATTTTTTCAGGCACAACCATCACATATTCGCCATTATGCCTGGCGGAAATCATCTCCGTGGTGAAACGGTTTTGGTCATCCATCTCGGTTTTAGCCTGGGCGATCACAAACTTTTCTTCCTGAGAAGCGCTAAGGAAATCCACTTTATCCGTGGCCCTGCCGTCTACCACCCTTCTGTAGGGAGTTTCAATAAAACCAAATTGGTTGACCTGCGCAAAAGCGCTTAACGATGCAATAAGACCGATGTTCGGTCCTTCAGGGGTTTCAATTGGACAGATCCTGCCGTAATGGGTTGGATGAACATCACGAACCTCAAACCCTGCTCGTTCTCTTGTCAATCCTCCCGGGCCCAATGCGCTAAGGCGCCGTTTGTGGGTTATCTCCGAGAGCGGATTGGTTTGATCCATGAACTGGGATAGCTGGCTACTGCCATAGAATTCCTTGATAGCAGCGGAAATGGGTTTTGAATTAATCAAGTCATGGGGCATGGCCGTAAGCATATCCGTGATACTCATTCTTTCCTTGATAGCTCTTTCCATGCGCACCATACCAATTCGGAACTGGTTTTCAATGGATTCCCCCACCGACCTGACTCTTCGATTGCCCAGGTGGTCAATGTCATCCACGTTTCCTATGCCCTGGCGGAGATCAAGCAGATATTTCACCACCGACACAATATCTTCTTTGGTCAGAGTCCTTTGTGCTAATGGAAATTCCGAACCGAGTCTTTCGTTAACCTTTAGCCTGCCGACCTCGGAGAGATCGTACCTGGCGATATCAAAAAACAGGGACCTTAGAAGGGATCTGGCTACTTCCAGAGATGGAGGATCTCCCGGTCTCATTCTTTTGTAAATTTCCCCGATGGCTGCCTCAACGGTATTAACCTTGCTAGCAGCCAATGTATCCCTTAAAGCGGTGTCCGGGTTGTTTTCATCAACCCGAAGGACATAAAACTCCTTAATTTTTATCTCAACAAATTTGTTCATCACTTCAGGAGTAATTTCAGTGTTTTCCTCCTCAATGACAAGACCCGTGTTTTCATCTACCACGTCGTAGGCGAGAATCTTTCCTACCAAGTCAGACGGCTTCCGAGAGACTTTCTTTTTGCATTTTTCGCATACCGTTTTGGGATCTTCAGGTCCTTTAAATATATAGTCACCACAACCACATTCCCAACCTCCGTCGTCAATAGCGACAGTGGGAATATTTTTCATTTTTGAAATCTTTCTCAGGGAAGCCTTCGTGACCCTTTTGAATGCCTTCAGCAAAACTTCGCCTTTACTCTGCGAATCGACGATATCGTTTTTAGCACGCATCCCGATTAAAATCTCCGACGCCTTCATTTGAAACACGCCTGCTTTTGGATCACAGGTGATTTTCGAGATGTCGTAAAATGTTTCCATCAGATCAGGGTTCTTAAATCCAATGGCCTGAAGAAGGATAGTCGCGGGAAATTTTCTCCTGCGGTCAATTCTAACGTGCAGAATATCTTTGATATCGAACTCCAAATCGATCCAAGAGCCTCTATAAGGAATAATTCTGGCCGAATAAAGAAGCTTACCACTTGGATGGGATTTGCCCTTATCGTGGCTGAAAAAGACGCCGGGCGAACGATGCATCTGGCTCACAATCACTCGCTCTACTCCGTTAACAACAAAGGTGCCGTTATCGGACATCAAAGGCATTTCGCCAAGATAAATTTTCTGTTCTTTGATCTCACGGATGCTTTTTACCGAGACAGATTTTAAGTTAGACTCGCTAATAACATCCAAATCTTCTTTAACGAATTTGTGTCCTAACGGAAAAAGCAACTTCGCTGTCCTAGGGGCCAAAATATCTTCACAGGCAAGCTTTCCGATTATACTGGGGTCCAGGTCGGAACCACATTCAACTTTTTCCTTATCGTATTGAACTAAGCGGACCAGCACCTTGATTGGCTCAGCATAAGTCATGCCCTTTTGAACACACTCTTCAATGGTATATTTCAACTTGTGCACAAGGCCTTTGTTGCACTTTTCACAAACCATGCCGTTTGAACCCAGGCCCTTGTATTCACCACAACCACACTCCCACTTTCCGATTTCATACGCTACGTATTCCAGGGAATTGGTTTTATGGATATCTTCTATGGGGAAAACTGATTTAAAAACCTCTTCCAGGCCAAAGAAACCCCGCTGGCTGGGTTTTTTATTCAGTTGCAGGAATCGCTCAAAAGATTTTTTCTGGATTTCAATCAGATTTGGAATGCCGATAATATCGGGGTTTTTTGAAAAGCTTTTTCTTACCTTGCGTTTTTTTACTTTTTCTGTAGCCATTTGGCAAGCTCTCCTGTGAGAGTAGTATCGAGAGACTCTAATAAAAGCCGCGCTATCTTTCCGTGAAGGAAATATAGCGCGAACTATGAAGGCGTTACGGGTCTTAAAAAAATGAAGGAATTTGCAGGCTTCTTCATCCGACACCACTGTTTTTTCGGCAAAATGCTCCTGACAGGTTTTTCAAAGTTTTAAGGTCTCGCTAACAAAACTCGAAATCCTTCAGGAGCAGCTTCCCTGGGTGGATCGGCGATGGGAGATGGGAACGGTGTATTAGCAAAACAACTACAACATTTTCATTCCACCAGGGTTTTGTAAACAGGCAAAAAAGGGACCGGCGTCAGCACTGCATCACACAAGGGGTTACTTAATCTCCACTTGTGCTCCGACATCTTCCATTTTTTTCTTGATCTCTTCGGCATCCTCTTTTTTGATGCCTTCTTTGATCGGTTTGGGAGCGCCTTCAACCAAGTCTTTAGCTTCTTTAAGGCCTAAGCCAGTGATGGCCCTTACCTCTTTGATGACCTGAATTTTCTTATCCCCGACAGCGGCAAGAATGGCATCAAACTCAGTTTTTTCTTCTTCCGCTTGCGCGGCTCCACCGGCAGGCATTGCAGCAGCCACAGCAATCGGCGCAGCTGCCGTTACATCGTATCTTTCTTCTAACTCTTTGACGAATTTGGACATTTCCAAAACCGTCATATTGTCAATAAATGAAATGACATCTTCTTTTGTCGCAGCCACCTCTTTTTCTCCTTAAAAAAAAATTAAAAAAATTAAAAAATTGTCTGGTCAAGCAGACTGTTCTTTTTTATCCTTCACTGCGTTTAAAACACCGACGAAGTCAACCAAGACTGCATTCAAAGTCCCTACAAAATTTTGTGTCGGAGCCTTTCCAACAGCCAGTATTTGGGCTAACAAAACCTCCCGTGGAGGCAAACTTGCCAGATCCGATAGTCCTTCCTTTTCAACTTTCATCCCCTCGGCAAACCCAGCTTTTAACTTGAGGGTCTTTTCTTTTCTCGCAAACTCTGTTAAGACCTTGGCTGGAGCGATTGCATCATCGTAGCTTAAAGCGATTGAAGTGGGTCCTTTAAAATATTCATCCAGGACTTTAAAGGAGGTTCCTTCCATTGCCCTTTTGGCAAGGGTATTTTTGACAACGCGAAATTCAATGGATTTTTCTCTAAGTTCTTTCCGGAGGGAATTGATTTTGGGCATATCCATCCCTTTGAAATCGGAAAGAACCGCGCCTTTCACCCTCGAAAATTTTTCGTGCAATTCTTCAATTATTTTTTCTTTTTGAAGATCGGGCAATTCGATATCCCCCCTTCCTCTATAAAAATTTAGTGAATATGATTGATCATTGCCCCTGGGGGTTGACCACAAAACTCATTTCAATTCTGCTTCTTTTATAAAACCGTAAACTGTACTGTTTTTCCTTGTATATTTATTAGAAAGTCACTTGACCAGTTTTGAAGCTTCAACGGTGTCAATCTTCAAACCCGCTCCCATGGTGGAAGATACGGACATGCTTTTCAGGTAAACACCTTTACTGGTGGAGGGTTTCAGCTTGATCAATGAGTCCAAGAGAGATTTCGCGTTTTCAAATAGAGCTTCCACGGAAAAACTAACTTTACCAATAGGGGCATGAACAATACCCGCTTTATCTACCCTGAAATCAACCTTACCCTTTCGAATTTCTTTTACAACATTGCCAAGGTCAAAAGTTACGGTCCCTGTCTTAGGGTTCGGCATCATTCCCCTTGGGCCAAGAATTTTTCCGATCTTACCCACGGATCCCATCATGTTAGGAGTAGCTACAACTTTGTCAAAATCAAGCCAACCTTCTTTTTGAATTTTTTCAATGAGGTCCTTTCCTCCCACAAAATCAGCGCCGGCTTCTTCCGCCTCTTTCACCTTCTCTCCATCCGCGAAAACAAGAATTCTCTCCTTTTTACCGGTACCATTCGGGAGGGTAACACTACCCCTGACGTTTTGGTCGGCTTTTCTCGGGTCAACTCTCAAACCCACGGCCATGTCAATGGTTTCATTGAACTTGGCAAATGCGACATCCTTGGCAATTTGAATGGCATTCTCTAGGCCGTGGCTCTTCCCTCGCACGATACTTTTTGCTGCTTCCCTATAATTTTTCCCTCTCTGTGCCATATTCTTTTCTCCTAAAAATCACACTACTTTGATTCCCATACTTCGAGCTGTTCCCTCGATTATCTTTAAGGCTCCAGCTTCATCCACGGCGCTTAGGTCGGCCTTCTTTATCTCAACGATTTCCTTGATTTTTTCCCTGGTAACTTCTCCAACAGTATTTTTGTTGGGCTCGCCGGAGCCCTTCGCAATTCCGGCGGCCTGTTTCAGCAACACTGCCGCTGGAGGAGATTTCATTATAAAAGTAAAGGATCTATCGGCATAAATTGTTATGACAACCGGTATAACCATTCCTTCCTTGCCCTTGGTTTGGGCATTGAATGCCTTACAAAAATCCATGATATTGACCCCATGTTGGCCTAGAGCAGGCCCAACAGGCGGGGATGGATTAGCCTGTCCACCTTTACATTGCAATTTAACTAGTGCCATAACTTGTTTAGCCATTCAGAACTCCTTACTACAAATAACCATTAAAAGAAGATTTTTATATAGTTGAATTTGTTCAAGGTGCGAGAAGCAACAGATACCTCTAAACTTTTTCAACCTGGGCAAAATCCAACTCCAGGGAAGTAGCCCTTCCGAAAATATTAACCATGATTTTCACTTTTCCCCTATCGGCGTTCATCTCTTCCACCACTCCGACAAAGTTATTGAACGGTCCATCGGTAACCCGTACATTTTCTCCGTAGCTGAAGGAAAACTTAGGCTTCGGCTTGGTGGCCTCCCCTACCTTCAACTGGTCCATAAGATCCCTCATTTCCGTTTCGGAAACAGGGGTTGGGTTGTTCAGGCCGCCCAGAAAACCGGTTACTTTTGGAATATTTTTGATAAAGTACCAGGTTTCTTCATCCAGCACCATTTCCACAAAAATATATCCCGGGTAAAATTTTCTTTCCGAAACTTTTTTCTTTCCACCACGAACTTCCAAAACATCTTCCGTGGGAATAATAACCTGAAAGATTTTATTTTCCAGACCTTTTTCGGCAACCCTCTCTTCAATATTCGATTTAACTTTTGCTTCGTAGCCGGAATAGGTATGAATCACATACCAAGGTTTCTTTTCCATAATAGTCTTTGAACTAACCAATAATTCTTTTTACTAAATGTGATAACCCTATATCCACAATTCCGAGGAAAGAGGCTATTACAAATACAGTAATCAGCACGACAACTGTAAGTGACATGATTTCTTTTCGGCCAAGCCAGGTAACCTTTCTGAATTCCACCCGGACATCAAAAAAAAACTGTTTCGCTTGCTCTATTTTGGCATTCATAGTTTGGTTTCATTGCCTCAAAAATCGGCAAAACCCTTTTGACGAGGAAAGCTATACCTCAAAATAACAAAATACTCTAATTTCTTTTTCGGGGAGTATAAATATGAAGAAGTGAAGGAGATGATGGTTGCCAAATGGTACGCAAAAATGACCCGTTCACGTAAGTAATCCACCTTCGTTATACCTGTCCGTTCCCTATATGGCAGGCCAGGAGGGATTCGAACCCCCAACACCCGGATTTGGAGTCCGGTGCTCTAACCGTTAGAGCTACTGGCCTAAAGGAAGGCTTCCACCTCAACCACCAGAAACAACCCATGCAGAAAAAGCACGCAAACCAAGCTGGGGAAATTTATTTAGTCTCCTTGTGCAAAGTATGCTTTCTACAAAACCTGCAATATTTTTTAAACTCCAATTTGGAGGTAATCTTTTTCTTGTTTTTCGTAGTAGTATAGTTCCGGCGTTTACAATCGGAACAAGCTAAAATTACAATATCGGCCATTATTCGATTACCTCACTGATAACGCCGGCTCCCACCGTCCTGCCACCTTCACGAATAGCGAACCGAAGCTCTTTTTCCATGGCAATGGGGGTAATGAGTTTAACCGTCATAGCCACATTATCGCCAGGCATGACCATCTCCACTCCC
>JAJDAS010000080.1 GCA_029261755.1 Nitrospinia bacterium | reverse complement strand
GAAGTTTTTATTAAAAGACCACTTGGATAGAAGGTGGAGCCTGCTGGGTTCAGGTAAGGAAGATTGGAAAGATTGCACATAATCATTAGCTTTTTCCAAGGTTGAGAACCTGTTGTCTTTTCCCAAAATGTAAAAAACCCTCTCTTCCACCACCGGAACAGGCAACCTTGAGTTCCACGCATAAAGCGACCATGGAAAAAAGAGAGACATCCCCACTCCCGCAACTGTAAATAAGACAATATACCTTTCCATGATGCGCGTAAAAGATCCTGAGCGAAATAAGGCAACCAGTAAGTAGGAAATTATTGAAAAGAGCAATACACTTGATGGGACTATAATCAGGAAAAAACTATCTTTAAAAGTGGTCAATTGAGGATTACCCCATAAGACAACCTTTAGCCAACATGTCGATCGAAGGAGATAGTGGGGAAATTCCCATAACCTGGTAAAAATATTATTGAACGCCACCCAAGTACCATTTGGATTGTTATATTCGAACAATACTTTGTACTGTACCAGCTGTAAATATTGCCAAAACACGAGAACTCCGGCAAAGAGAAATATCATTTTCCATGAAATCCTAATGCGGTTTTTTACTTGGTTTATAAAAAAGCACAAACCCACGGCAATCATGGGATAGCCCGCAATCAAAAATCTTAAGCCATATTCCAATCCCCCCTGGAAAGCTTTTGTCATCAAGATATTCATGGCAAGTATCGGCAGCAAGGCAATGAGTATGGTGGAGCCGTCGGACGGTCTTTGCCTTACGTACCAAGGCAACGCCAGGATCCCTATGGCCAGTGCCGGGGCTGAATAGATGAGACCAAAGTCTTTACGGAAAAAAAGTTCCCATAAAGAAAAATTACCAAATAGCTTGACCAGCTGATCCTGGAAAGAACTTACCGCTTTCACGGGTGCGGCCCCGGGTTGATACAAAATCCACGGCGACCCATGCAAAATATTTGCTGCAAGGAAAGGCAGCGAAAACAATATTGCGAAGGAACCAAGAAAAATCAATAGACTCCATGCCTGTTCTTTCAATGAAATTTTGCCGCATTCCGAATAGGTGTTGTAACCATCTCTCAATAATCCCCAAAAGTAATATATGAGTATGGGAGTGTTGTTCAATCTGACAACTGACAAAAGTCCGGCCCATAGCCCGATAAAAACAGGCTGAAAATATTTTCTTATGTTTGAGTCTTTTAGGTAATCAATCAGGAGTAGAAAAACGGAAACAGTTAGAAAGTCGTTGGGGTGGGATAGTCGTGACCGGACAAATAGATAAAATGGAAGGTGGGATCCAAATAAAATTAAAATAACCGTAATCATCGCCGCTGGCGGGCTAAATCGCCGAACGAGAAAGAAATACAAGGCGATACCACCGAGTAACCCGTTCACTGCGCTACCAATGGCTGTAAAAGAAAGGTAAGGGTATGAGTATCCGTCAAGCGGGATAGGGGGATAACCCAAATAGTTGGTGATCTTTATTAGGTTATGGGCAATGAAAAAGTAGGGAAACCAAAAGATGGAATTTCCAATACAGTAAGCATAGTTCGGAGTATAGCCGGTGGTGGTTATGCTTCCTTGAATCCGATAGCCCCTCTCATTCCAAAAATCGATATCTCCATCAATAAACATGGAACGAAGATAAGAATGCCAAAAGGTGTCATCCGCAGGATCCATCCTGGTAATGGAATAAAATCCACGGTGGGCACGGTCCGGTATCCAACTGCTGAAAGCCCCTAAGGGTTCGAGGAGAAGAAAAAAGGAAAGAAATAACAGGATGATTACAATTATGTTTTTTCGGTCTTCTCGGGACATATTCGGCCAGTTGGTTTGAAGCGACAATTCTTTGGGGTTTATGCATGGACCATTTTTTTTTGAGGCAACGCCACGCTTTATTTTGTTTTTAAATGTAAGTTTCGGGCTTTTCTTTTTTTGAGATTTCTGTTGTTACCCGTTCACCGAGCATGGTAAAAAACAGTTCCAAATTATCCATATGGTCTCGAAGATTGGCTTTTGATTATTCGGGTAGATTTTATGATTTTTATACTCTGTAAGCCGTTTTTTTTCATCAGGGGTTGTCAATTTCAAACGTACCCAAATTGGGGACACTTCAATTTTAACAAATTCCCGGTCTTTAATTTTGCCCCAATATTGTCTTGTCCCAGGGCTTTGTGTCTTTGGCCCGAAGGGCCTACACATGACAGCCCAGGGGGTAGCCCTGGGAATTGAAAATTAGTATATTATTAAGCTCTGAAGGAGCGCAACAAATATGGACGAAACAGACGTTTATAAGAAAAACCAAATTTTGTCCCGCCCTTGCAGGGCGAAATTTATTTGTTTGTCATGATTCCCAGGGCTTCACCCTGGGCTGTCATGTTCCGGTCCGTTGGACCGAAAAACAAGGCAAATGAGTCGTAAACTTAAAATCGCGGCATGGTAGCCCAAGGCACGGGAGAAACACTTTGGGTTCCAGCCTTTGCGGGAATTACAATAATTTGGAATGCTAACAGTTTGCTTTGACCCGGCCCTGCCTAATCAGGAGTTGTAGTCAATTTGCCATTGGTCGCACTTCCCGCAGATTTTTTTTTGATTTTTTCGGAAATCCTGAAAACTGGACGATTTCCAAATGGAAGCCATGTCGGCTTCCAAAATATTTCCGATAGAGTAGTTTGGCAATACGCAACAAGGGGTAACCTCTCCCTTATGGTTTATATAAATATAGTCGTAGGTCCTCAGGCAGTATCTACCCATTTGATGCAAGGCTCTTTTGATCAACTTGTAAATAGTTCTGCTATGCCCGGTGGTAATAGCATACTGAATGCAGTCTACCCGAACTCCAAGCTTTGTACCCAGTTCGTCAGCATTTTTCAATATCCTCATCTCTTCTTCCGGGCCGGGTCGGTCCAGGCCGGGAATAAGACGGGTGTCTAAGCGTGCCAGGTTCACCCTGTCTGCACCCACATCGGAACAGAATTGAATCAAATCATTAATCTGCTCTTCTCCCCCCTTGTGCAAGGTGGATTGCAGAGTAACCATGGGTGTCTTGTCATTTCTCGCTTGTAGAACCTGCTTCACTCGCTCAATCACTGCATTGCTTGGGTGTCCCCACTTTAATCCATCAGAAAGGCCATCGATGGAAAAGGAAAGAGAGTCCAAACCCGACCCCACTATCTCATCAATTATGGAATCTTTTTTAAAAATGCCATTTGTAGTTATTTGGACATACAACCTTTTTTCTTTCGCATAACGTATCATTTCAAAGATATTGGGATGGAGAAAGGGTTCCCCCCAACCGGTGAGGGTAAGGCTCTTGATCCCTTTCAAGCGGTCAACGATTGCCTTCATCCTCTCAAAGGGAATATGTTCGTAAGCGATGTCCAGTTTTTCCCTGGGACACATCTTGCAGTCCAGATTGCAGAGGTTGGTGACTTCAATCTGTGCCGTCGCCGGAATGCAGGGAAGGTGGTAACATACTCTGCCCAATGTCTCTATAACAGTCTTCAGCACTAAATCATTCCTTTAATAATTTTCCAATAAAATCCCAGGAAAGGGCTCAAAACCTGATCAATTAAAATATGCTTCATGGCGCCAATTTTAAGATTACCTGAAAGAAGCCGCGTTATTTCCTTATCGTCCACTTTTCGCTTTTTTTGAACAATTTTTCGTTTAACCACAATCTTTTTCATTTCCGAGGCTATTTCAAAATAACTTCGGATTTTTTTTCCAAACCAGCCATTAAGCAAAGCAAAACATATCTCCGCAAATTCCAAAATAGCCAAGGCGGGAAGTATCAGAAAAAGGGTTTTGGCTTCATAGTTTTTTAGCAGCAGATGAATTCTGTTCTTTTCAGAGTGATAAAACTTGTCGGTATTTTTCTTAAAATGGTATTCGTGGTAAACCCTGGCCTTTGGGTTCACTATTAATTTATAGCCGGCAAGCCTGATCCGCCAGGAAAGGTCGTGGTCCTCATGGTAGAGGAAAAGGTCTTCATCAAAGGCGCCCACATCATCAACAACGCTCTTACGCATCATGAAAATGCCGCCGCAGGGAGTTTCTTCCATTTTCAGGGAATCTCTATCCGTCTCGTCAATATGTTGCGGCCATGCTATACCCAGAAAATTTACCTGCACTCCATAGGAGTTGATGATTTCGGGTTTGGGTGAATATAGAATCTTGGGAATCACCGCTCCCACTTCCTCGGAGACAAAAGGCTGCGCCAGTTCCTCAAGGAATTTTTTTTCCAGATAAAGATCGTTATTGAGAAACAGGATGTAAAACCCCTCAGACTCCTTGATCCCCCTGTTCACAGCGGAACCGAAGCCGATATTTTTTGAATTTTGAATGATCTTTACAGAGGGGAATTTGGCTGTGACAAATTCTTGGGAACCATCCGTAGAGGCGTTATCCACCAGAATGACTTCGAAGTTGTCGTAGGTCTGAGACAAAATAGAACTCAAACAGTCATTCAGATACCCTTTCCCATTCCAATTTACGACAATTACTGAAATTTTTTTTTTCAAAATTAAACTATTTCTCTTCGAAAAGTATCCGGGTCATCCGGATTAAAGGGTTCACTGATATAGACCAGGAACAAGAGAGGTTTCGTCCCGGTATTTTTTATGGCATGAGTATGGCCCGGCGTTACCCTGACGCAGATGAGACTGTTTTCTCCCATGGGGATTTCGTCACGTAATCCGGTTTCATTATTCTCAACATAAAAAATCCCATCCCCTTGGATGGCGCAAAACCATTCATATTTCCGAGTGTGATAGTGGTTTCCTTTGACGTGCCCCACATTCGCCGTGGTAATAAATAACTGGCCAAATTCTTTGCAATCAGCAAGGTTCTCATGTCTCAATATTTCCGTCAACCATCCCCGTTCGTCAGTCTTAACATCCAGTTTCGAGATTTCAATATCTTTGTTGTTTAAGTTCATTTTCGATTTTCAAACCACTTATAAGTTTTTTCTATACCCTCTTCCAACGTGTTTTCAACCCGCCAATCCAGGGTTTTACTGATTTTTTGATTGTCACCGCAAAGAAACTGGTTCGGATCATCGGACTGATTATAGTTGACCTGTACCTTTTTCCCGGAAACTTTCTCCAACACATCAATAACCGTGTTCAAGGAAGTCAGCTCGCCGCCGCAAAGGTTATAAATTTCCGTTTTTCGGCCCTGGTGTTGAATGAACTTCCCCAGAGCGGACACCACATCATGGATAAAAATAAAATCCCTTGTCTGGCTCCCATCTCCGTTAATCGTAATCTCCCGGCCTTTGCAAATCAGTTCACAAAAAGTGGAAATAACGGAGTTATAAAAAGGGCGACAGTGAGGACCATAAACATTTGAAATTCTGATGATGTCGCTATTGAGACCTGAAATCCGGATCAGGTCTTCACTGCATCTTTTTGCTACGCCAAAAACGGTTTTAGGATCCGGCAAGGTGTCTTCCAATACCGGCTTCTCGGTATCCATGGGAGAGTAAACCTGAAATGAGGAAATATAAACGATTCTTATATAATCCGGTTTTCCATACCGTTTTACCGCTTCCAGCAAATTGGAGGTTCCAAGGGTATTGACCTTCAGCAGTTCGGAATTTTCAGCCCTGTTGGCTCCCGCTATATGATAGAGAAGATCGAGGCCCTCCACAAACGGCTTCAAGCTTGAAATTTCAAGCAGTTTATGTTCTTTTTGGTCAAAACGTCTTAATTGATGCCCAGATTGCTGCGATAGAGAATTGAAAAGGTTTTGCCCAATGAAGCCATGTGAGCCGGTAATTCCGATTAACATAGTTTTTTAAGGTGTCAAAAACCACTTAATAATGGAGAGAGCGTTACTCATCAACAGGTGTCGTTTGTTTTGCGTTTAGAATTGACTGATTCAAATTGTGTGTAAGCTGTTCAAGAGTTGCTGGCAATCCATTCCCGTGTTAGCCGAATGCCCGTATCCAGGTCGGTGGAAGGTTCCCATCCCAACTTCTCTTTGGCCTTGGAATAGTCGCATACCAGCTTGGGGATTTCCGATTGAGGATGATGGTGGGTCACAAATTCGACTTTGTCTTCGCCGCAGGCAATCTTTAAAGCCAGGTCTTTTACCGATATGTCTGTACCCAGTCCGGCGTTATAGGTCTCTCCTTCCGACCCGTCATGGAAGGCTGCCTTTAGAAGAAAATCGGCGCAATCTTCTACATAAAGAAGGTCTCTGGTCTGCGTTCCGTCACCGAAGATGGATAGCTTTTCTCCCTTCAAGGCCCGCTCTATGAAAATGGAGACCACTCCTCCTTCCATATTACTTTTCTGAAAAGGGCCGTAAGTATTGAAGGGCCTGCAAATGACCACCGGCAGACCCAACCCATGGTAATAAGACTCGGCCAAATTTTCCGAAGCCAGTTTGGATCCGGCATAGGGAGACGCCGGTTTCAGTGGATGAGTCTCAGAGATGGCTTTGCTGCAATCCGCAATATCGTAAACCATGCATGTGCCCATCAAGATGATCTTGGTACCATATTTTCTGGCCTGCTCCAGGATGTTGTAGGTGCCCAGGACATTCACCTCATACGCCTTTTGTGGATTATCAAGACTTTCCTGCACATTGATCTGGGCAGCCAGGTGAAAGCAGAGATCAAAATGTTCTTCAAACAGCCCGGATACGGTTTCCTCCGAGACTATATCGCCCTCGGTCAGCCCTTTGAAGTGTGGGTTATTTGTAAACTCCTCCAGATTCTTTTCCCGGCTGTTGTCCAGGTTGTCCAAGACCCAGACATCCAGCCCCTTCTCCAGGAGTTTCTTTACTACCCACCTTCCTATAAACCCGGCTCCGCCGGTAACCAGAATTTTCATTGGATGAATTTTTTATACCAGTGAATCGTTCGTTCCAGCCCTTCCTCAATGGAAAATTTGGGTTCCCACCCGGCCTTTTTGTTGATTTCACAATAATCAGCCTCCAAAGACATGAGGTCTGCTTTGCGGCCAGGTTCTGACCTGATCTCGGAAGTTGAATTTGTCAATTTTTTGATTTTATGCGCTAGATCTTTAATGGAAGTCTGGATACCTGTGCCAATATTGAAGACCTCCCCTGCCAAGGAGTTGTCCTTTCTCAAAACCAGGGAGTAAGCTCTCGCCGCGTCCTTCACATACTGAAAATCCCTGGTCTGCTCCCCGGAATCCTGAATGATAATGGGCTCATTCTTTAATGCCTTGATGATGAATGCGGAAACCACGCCCGCGTTCCCGGAAATATCCTGATTTTCTCCGAAGGTATTGAAATTTCTGATGATGGTTACCGGGTATTTGTACCACTCGGACATGGCCCGGCAATGCTTTTCTGCAGCCAATTTCGTTACCGCGTAAATACTTCTTGGGAGCATGGGATGGTTGATATCCATGGGCGTGTATATGGGATTGCCATACACTTCCGGGGAAGAGGCGTAAATCATGGCCGGCCATTTTTTGGTCCTCACCAAAGCCTGCATTAGTCGGAAGGTCCCGTACTCATTATTATGAAAGTAGTCTTCCTCCCTTTCCATGGATTCCGGGATGGAGATGTAGGCAGCCAAATGAATGACGGCGTCCAGGTCAAAATCATCCAAGTCTTTGGTGCCCAACTTGCAATAATCTTCCTTGACCAACTCAAACTTGGCTTTGAGTTTGTCCGACTGAATAAAGGGATCCGATTCGAAATAGGAACGCGAAAAGTTGTCCAATCCTATGACCTTGCTTACATCGTCCCTTTTCACCAGTTCATCCACAAGATGAACGCCATATAACCCGGCCGCGCCGGTAACTAAAACTTTCATAATATTCCCGAAAAATCTCTAATTAGAGCATAATAGTAGGGCTAAAACAATGATGGCAGATTGTAGCTTGGAATTGCGCAGTGGATTTTGTAATATGAAAGATGAAGTTGTAACGTGAATTTTGAATAAAAGGGGTGAAAAAATGCGGCAACAACTGAACCTGTATTTAAAACCCGGACTGATGGTAAGTGCCAAATTCGGCCGTTTTCCTGATCCATTCAACTTGGCAGTGAGGGGTTGGAAAATGGGTAAATATATCGTACTGGACCACCCTCTTCAGGACCGCCACAACCTTGCCCGGATAGCTCCGGAAGAACCATGCAGAATCCGCTACATTAGTGAAGGTTTGGTCATTACATTTGCCACCCACGGGCTTGCCGTCATGAAAGACCCCATGGATCTCATAGTCATTGAGTACCCCAAGACCCTCACCACCAAGACCTCCTTAAAAAAGTTCCGGCCCACAAAAACGGCGATTACCACCAATATCAAGATCAACGATGATGCCCATAAAGGAGTTATTTGGGACCTTAGCATCGGTGGAATACAGTTTGCAACCAATGTTGATTTGGCAGTGGGGCAAGTTGCAAGTTTTGATTTTGAGTTTTTTTCAGGGAGGCAATTTCAGGGAATCCAGGCCAAGATAAAGAACCGGAAAGTAGAATTGAAAAGTATTGAGTTTCCTTATTTGTACGGATGTGAATTCCTGGAACTTTCAATGGATGACAAGAAATCCATTCAATACTTTTTAGAGTATTGCTTCAAGAAGTGGGAATCCATTAGGAAGGAAGAGCTTGCCAAGCGCAAGCAGGCCGGACCGAATAGTAAAAAAACGAGTATCTTTTCATGATGATTGTTTCCCTTCAAAGGTCCAGCGATTCATCTAATTCAATATTTTTGAATTCCAAAAAGTCCTGTATTTCTTCCAATTCATGATGCTGGACTTCTCTCCCTTCCAGCCTGGCCTTTATTCTTATTTTATTCTTGGCCATGGTCATAATGCGTTCCATATCGTAAGCGTTTTTATCCAGCTTTGCCCTGTTTCTCCTTTCCTCATGGATAAAACGGGAAATACGTTCCCTGTCCATTTGCTCCATATAGTCAAAACTTATTCCACATTTGTACGGAAATCCCTCATCACGGGCATTACTGATTTCTACAACGGTGGCCTTGGCTTCAAGAAATTCCATCTCGGTAATTTCAATCTCAACATTGATGCGTGTCTCCGGTTCCAGCTTATTGTTACGGGTGGAAAAGGATAGCCCGTCAATGGAAAGGTCCCTCACCAAGCCCACTTCATGTCCCATGGTTTGTTTTGTTATGGGGAACTCCACCTTGGCGAAGGCCGGCGGGTCATCAGGTGTGAATACAAAACGTTCCGCATTCCGAAATTGATGAAAATATATCGCCTCGGGATAAGCAATGGCCACTGCTGAGAATTCTCCTTCTTCTTCCATGCTGAAAAAGCTTGAGTGAAAAGTGTGTGGGTCATCTCTTAATAGGAAACCTACTTCTAACTCTTCCGACCTTGCTAAAGCTCGCTTGCCTTGTTCTGCCGGCATTACCGTGTCGATAATCAGAGAAGGGCGACCCTTAATACGACCCGTTTTAATGATCCTGGAAGAGTAAAATTCCTTCGCGTGAACATCGATCGTCACTTCAAGAGGCCTTTTTCCCTTGATTAGGTCCTGAACGATGGTGGCAATCTTTTCCGGAGAAATCATTTTCAAAGGAGGGATGGCACTTTTGACTTTTGCCATTTTTCTTGCGGTTTTGATTATTCTCATTTTCTTCCTGGAAAAAAACTGACTTTGACTGTTACTTGCTCAAGGCCGGTAAAGATGGGACTCCAATGCTTTTCTCTATGGCTTTATTTACGCTTTGTAAAAGAGATTTATATTGATGCCCTTTAGGCGCGAAGACCCTGACATGTTCCGGCAATTTTTCCTTATTCTTGATATCAAGCTCCTTGATATACCTGCAAAGAGTGTCTATTCCTCTTGTCGGATTGTCGTAGCTTTCATAAAAAAGTTCTCCCCAAGTGGTTAGATAAGCCAGCGTCACCGACTCCACATCCCACTTCCCTCTGTCGCTAAAAAAATTAACAACAACGAAAATATACTTTTTTCTGTCTTTGGCGAGAAGATCTTCATTGGCGAGGTTTGAGACTTTAAAACTTGGGAAAAAATCGAATAATTCTTTCACCAGCCTTTGGATGTCCCCAAGCCCAACCTCGGTAGGATTTAATGTAAGGTGAAATCTGGTTTTCAAGTCGCAAATTTTGTTGAAAACCATCCAGGTGATGATGAAAAGAAGATCGCTGTTTTGCATCAGCAACTTATGGCCCATATCCTGCTGATCGGGGTTTACTCTTCTTAGCTCGTCCCTGTAGAGACGCCAATTCATATTTTCTGACTTGCCGGAGGATGTGTGAAATGTCAAATCGTCCTGGAGAAGACCATCTTCGAACGCTTTTTGAAGATTGACCAGTTTGTTTGGTTTCTCTGTGTAAAAAGCAAGCATCTTCCGTCCGAGGATAGTGCGGTCCGACTTAGTAATTAATTGGGTGCCGGGCGATTTTTCCTTCAACAGCTTGGTGATATTTTGGAACGTTTTTTTCATGAAAGTGTGGACTTCCTCGCCCAGGCGCACCACTTTATCGGAGTCCCACTCTTTATAAGAGTTCAGGTCTTCTATGTTTTTCAGTTTCCACTCCCACTGCTTGATGTAATGAAGGACCGCTCTTTCCTTGAAGCCCAAGTCCTTTTTCTTTGTCAGTTCGGGGTTTGCCTTTACTCCGATTTTGATGTAAAAACATTTCCGCAACAGGTCTAAGACATACTCATTTTTTATACTTTGGTAGTATCTCAGGACGTGGCTAAACATGATCATATAAGGATCCAGGGAAAGTTTTTTCCCTTCAGATTCAAAGACCTTTTGTTTCATGGTAGTGCAAAGAAGCTCGGGTTGTTTTCTGGCGCCAATGTGCCCTTCCAGCAATCCCATTTTTAAGACGGATTTGAATGGAGAGTCCATGGCTTTATTAATTTGCCAAAGGGCGGCGCCGGACAGCTCTTTGTATGAAATTTCAAAGAGATTCCCCAAATCCACAAAATGATCCTCTTCTATATTTTTATCGGTTTTGATCAACTTCCTCAATTTCTCGTAATCGGAATCGCCCACCCCGGGGGGCATGATCCACCAAATCGGTATTTTTCCCATTACCAGGATTATGGTCCTGTACAACTCTTCCTTAAGGATTTTTGCCTGAGATGATCCGGCGCTCTCTTTATCCGCCTCACCATAGATATCTTTTCGAGCTTTTTTGACGTCCGTTGGAAAAAAATGGACTTCCACGTCATACTCTTTTTCCGCCCATAGCTCAATGAGGCGTAGCTTCTTTAAAAACCGTTCCATCCAGGTATGCCGGAAATGCTCATTGTGGATACAGACCCAATAGTCGAAGTCCGAACTCTTGGTTTCGGCGATGCTTCCGATGCTGCCCATTAGCAGGAGTGACCGAATAAAATGATGCCTGGGCATGATGTCTTTAGTCTTTGCCAGCGTCCTTTTTGCTTGTGGAAAGAGTACCTGGAGGGCGTTCAGCGCTTCTTGGGGCAATTGAAAGTTTTTGATACCGCTGGGAGTTGCCGGATTATCCACGTATCCCGGGAAATCCTGATGGTTTACGTGCAGCAGAAAGGGTATAGCGCGAAATACCAAGGCAGTCCTTTTCGGCATTATTTGGAAGGCCAGATTCAATCGATTTTGATTAAACCTAAGGAATATTTCCTTGTTTTTAAGCAGGGTTTTCTGTTTCGACCCTGTAAGATTCAGAAACATTGCGATGTATTTTCGTAGGTGAAAGAGATGGTAATGTGGTTGAAAAAGCCTGAAAAAGAGTAGGGCCGATTCATAATAATCGTGAACACAGAGCACCCGACAGGCCCATGTTTTTAGTTTAAACGAAAAGCCACATTTGTTCAATGTTGGGAAAAGCAGGTTTTGCGTAGTGCTTCAGCTATATGGGAAAGCTTATTTTGACGCAGATTTGCACAGATTTTTATGATTTTTGTTTTTAATCATAGAGAATTGTGTCATCTGTACTACAAACTTACAAAACTTTGTTTTTTTAGCACAGTTTTTATAAAACAAATAAAGGAACTAATAGGACGCAGATAAAGGCAGATTTTCAGGATTTTTTTAATTTTTATCTGCGCCTATCTGTGTGGACCTGCGTCCCATTTTTGTTTTGGTTGTGGCCCTGCCGCGCTGTGAAATCTGTGGTTAAAAAAGCTTTGCTTCTTTTTTTGTGCCTTGGTGTCTTAGTGGCGATAAAACTTCACATATCTTTGATTAGGATTTCTTTTGCAACTGTTCTTATATTGTTGTATGCTTTCAAAAAAAAATGTAATATTTTTCGTAATTGCTCAGGTTCAATTTTCAAGGGTCCACTGTTCCAGGTGAAAATCTTGAAATTCGAAGCGTTTGAAGGATTTGTATCAAACACAAAGAGGTTAACCGCACTCCCGGCCCCTGGCCTTTGCCCTTTAACCGTGAACCCTATAACCTGAGCAGTTACTATTTTTCAAATATACTGGATACTTTTGCATGGATGATTGTTTCAACGTTGCAAACATTTCTTGGAATACCAGATATCTTTGTAATATTGCAAAGGAATAATACTGTTAGCAGCCTATAGGAAAGTCAGTGAAAATAAGAGAATCAGTAGAAAGCGATAAGAAGTCTATCAGAAAGGTTCACCAAAATGCGTTTGGTCAATCCGAGGGAGAAACTGTTTCTCAACTAGCTATTGATCTTTTAGAGGACAAAACAGCGCTACCAATTCTTTCTCTTGTAGCAGAACAGGATAACGAGATTATTGGCAACGTTATTTTTAGTGCAGTAAACATTGAAGGTGTTGAGGGAGTTTCAGCTTATATTCTGGCTCCCTTAGCAGTTACAAGTTTTGCGCAAAGAACTGGGGTAGGAACACTGCTAATTAATAAGGGGCTTGAAACTCTAAAAGAGCGTGGTGCTGAAATAGTGCTTGTATATGGTGATCCAAATTATTACATGCGCACTGGCTTCAAGGCAGGCCACAATCTTAAGCCACCTCATAAATTGAAATACCCTGAAGAGGCTTGGATGGCTCAGGAACTTGTAGAAAGCATTCTTACAAAAACGCAAGGTAAGGTTCGATGTGCATTGTCATTAAATTCACCAGAGTATTGGTAAATCTGCTGACAAGGCGCTGCACCGGACAGACAAAAGCTACGCGTTTTCCGCTACGCTCCAAATCGCTCTACTTTTGTCTGCCCGTGAGCTTGGTCGTTAGTGCGCCAAGCAAAGCTTGGCGCTTCTTTCGGGGTGCAAGTCCCCGTCGGGTAAGGCTTAGCCAGCCACCCGTATCGAGTGTTGCGTAGGTGAAGGAGGCGAAAGCTGAACGACACCCACGAAGCGTACACAGA
>JAJDAS010000079.1 GCA_029261755.1 Nitrospinia bacterium | reverse complement strand
GCTCCAGGAGTCCGGCATCCACGGCGGCAAGGGCGATCTCTCCCTTAGTGGAAAGAAGCTCGCCATTGGCCTTACTGACTTTTATTCGCACGTTGGCTGTTTCCCGAACCTGGTAGATCTCTTTATCGGACTCCACCTTCACCTGAAGCTCGTGGGACTTCCATCCCACCTTTATTTCGGTAATCCCCAGCTTGAAGGCGGGTTTGCCCAGATCGATGGTGGCCGTTGGCTTGAACTCTTTTACCCTCCCCCGCACACAAAGAACGGACACAAAAAGATTGGGCGCGTGGTTTCCCTTGATGGGAACTTGGATGGTTGGATTCTTGCCGGAAATTTCTTGCACCCACGTTTCAATTATCCCTTCTCTCTCCAGGGAGATGAGAGCGGTGGAAGTTCGGAAAGGGGTCCTCACCTGTATGGTGGCGGTGTCACCCGGTTCGTATCGCTTCTTTTCAGGGAGGAGATCAATTCGGTCGCTATCGGTGACGTCAAACCACCAGTCCTCTTTCCCGGCGACCCAGACTTCTTGGTGGGTAACGGATGGGTTTCCTGCGAGGTCTATGGCCCTGGCCTGAAGGATCACATTTCCAGATACGGGAGATTTAACCTGGCAAACCAGGATTCCGTTCGGGCCGGTTTTGCCTTGGCATAGGGCGCCGATCTTTTTAGTTTCCGTGGCATGTTCATAGGAGTAAAAACCGCCTATAAGCCGCTTTCGGTGGGAATAAAATTTCTTTTCAAAGAGGTCCACAGCCACCTGGACATCCTGTGCCGGCTTGCCGGTGAGGTCCAGGGCCGCCACCTGAAACTTAAACGACTCTTTGGACGCGG
This sequence comes from Nitrospinia bacterium, assembly GCA_029261755.1. Lineage (GTDB taxonomy): Bacteria > Nitrospinota > Nitrospinia > JACRGO01 > JACRGO01 > JACRGO01. Next base: position 3,722 of record JAJDAS010000079.1, on the reverse strand, counting down.
CCCAGGAATCGGGTTTGATTCCCAGGTGCAAACCGGAAGGGTAAACGCCTATATTGCGCGAGATGGTCTGCACTTCGCCGTTAGGATCCTGGAATTCCATCTCCACCTGAAGGTTTTGGGGGAAGGGTTCCGTTGGGATATCGGTTATATTGGTCCGCACCGCGCCACCGGGTCCCAGGGTGACTTCCTGTGTTTGTAATTTTTCCTGAAATCGTGTTCCCTCCTGTGTTTGTTTGAGGGTCTCTTCTTTTACTTCTCCCTGGGCAAAGGTGTAACCGGGGAAGTCGGGAAAGGACACCCCTCTTTTCTTAGCGAGACTTCTAAGCTTCACCGTTAATCCCTTGGCGCCGCCTCCCGATAAATAAGAGAGTTGGAGGTCCACATCCATTTCAGAAACATTTACCAGGTTCTTTTGGGCAGGTTGAATGCTTCCTTTCATCATGGGGATGCGGAACTCTTCCACCCGGAACCTACCGGAAAAGGTGGTATACGATGTGTGGAAAGCGGTTCTCTTTTTGCCTTTGGGAGCTTTCTTTTTTAAAAAGACCTCATAGCTTCCCAGGTTGGCTTCCACGGGAATTTCCCACTGGGTTTCCGCCACTCCGGCTTCCAGGTCCCATTGAAGCGGTAGTTCGTGACTCCTGCCGCTGGGACTCCATATCTGAATAGTCCCCGGTAAGTCGCTTTCTCGGAGCTTTTTAAAACCCTCCATGGTTTTGTTCCTGATGAAATGCTTCATGTGGATGGTTTCACCGGCTCGAAGGAGGGTCCTGGCAAAGACCGTGTGCATCATGAAAGGGTTAGGCGAATAGGTAGATAGTTCAAATCTCCAGGGCTCTATCCCATTTTTCCAATTGGAATGGACAAAGGTTAAATCGTCCTCTTTTTCGGCAAAGACAAAGAGACCGAAGTCCAGACTGTCCAATGCCTTGAGCTGGGAGTAATCCATCCAGGATTCTTCATCCCTCTTCGAGTTGCAATAAGGAATTTTTAACTTTGAAAAGTTTTTATCGGTGATGAGGGCGATGCCTTTCTCGTCGGTGGACCCCTCCCATACCTTTTCTCCTTTGCAGTTCCTGATGGTTATGGCGGCGCCTTGCACCGGCTGGGCGTTATCGAGCCGGGTGACCCACACCAGGGAGGATTCCCGCCCCTTTTTAAAATGGGCCGATAGATTGGTAACCAAGGCCGCCGTGGGAACATACATGGTCCCCGGTTTTTCTAAAATAGCGGCCCCCAGGATGGGGCTTTCCATCTCCACTATATGAAGCCCGGTTTTTCCCAGTGGAATTCCCACCACTTCCATGGGTTTTTGTCCGGCGAACTTGGGGACGGTGATGGTTTTGGCTTCTTTCTCAGAAGCGAGTAGGGATCGGCTTCGGCCAACACCGGTTATATCTCTTAAAGTTTTGATAATTTTTACCTGGTCATCCAGCCTGTGAATCCGGCCTTTAGAATTTTCGCCACTTTGACCGATCCGGGCAGACATCTCTTTCTTTTCTTCGTCCGTAACCGCCACCTTCAGTAATCTTGCCCTTACCTCAGGCTCTATATTTCGGAGGGTCACGGGAAGAACGGGATTGCCTTTCTCGATGATCCCAAAACGGGAGGAGAACTTGGCCAGGGGAGGAAAAGAGGCGGTCTTTATTGTTAACGGGAATTTGCCACTATTGGCCAAATCCCTGCTAGCATCGTCTTTTAGGCCTTGGGGCATTTCAAGGGTAAAGGAAGTATTTTCGGGGAAAGGACCCGGAAAGGAGATGTCCCAAATGAACTTTGCTTCAGACTCCGCTTCCACCTTCGGTTTGTAAGCCTTGGAGGGGCATTTCAAACGAATCTCCTTTGCCGTTTCCAAAGGTACTTGGGAGGAAAAGGAGAGAGTCATGGGGCGGAAAGGGATACAACCCGCCTGGGGATTTTCCCTCTCGCATGAAAAATTCGCCTGGAAGGGACGTCTTACTTTGTAGGAAAAAACCTGGTCCTTTTGGGAAGCAATTCCGCTTTGGGATTTTACCCCCTTGCCCCAAACTAACCTAACTTTTTTGTCGTTGGGAAAATTCCGTTTGCACTGGAGTAGAATTTTTTCATCTTTTGGAATGTGCTTATTATAGTAAGCGTTTAGGATGTTCTCTTTCTCCGGGCCGGTTACGATCCTGATGCCGATGGCTTCATTGATGCCTTCCACGGCACAGGAGACATTTCTCAACACTGATTTTTGCTCGGGCTTGGCATCCAGGGTCAGGATAAAAATCTGGTCTTCGTGGATAGAACTGCCTTTGTAAGGAGTAGTTCTTAAGATTGCGGGTCCGCCGGTGGAAAGGGTGAATACCTTTTGTCCTTCCAGTTTTTTTCCGGCGGAACTTTTTAGTTCTTCTTGCAGGGTAAATATACAGCTCACACCCCCCGGTAGATCCTGTTCAAAATCGTAGACCCAGTTTTTTCCATCCACCCAACGTCCCTTGCCGGGCTCGGAGCAATCAATGATCAATGGGCTTTTTGAGAAGGGATCTCCAAAAGAGACCATGGGCTCCGAGAATCGTACCGCAACCTGCCTGGTCCCTTTCACTACACCTTGGGGGGAGAAGAGTTCCACGCGGGGTGACTTGGTTTCGGAAATTTCGGCGGAGTACGCTGATGATAAAGCGGTGGAGAGAAAAAGCAAAAGGAATAGAGAGGATATTTGTTTTGAGACGGGTTTTCGCATGATTGATCTCCAAATTTATTATAGTCTCAAAAACTGTAGCAAGAGGACGGATACAAGTCAAAGTATTTAATGCATCTAATGCGCAGTAAAATATAGATTTGCTTTACATGTTATGTTGTATTTTGTGCAATTGTAGGTACGATAGACGAAACTATTAAAGAACGAATCCTGGATTTCCACGAGTATGGAATATCTGACTATATACCCCGCGATGCCCATGTGGTCCATATTCAAAATATGTGGTCACGACTATAACAGGCGGTAGGAAAACCGGCAAAACCTACCTTATCAACCGGGTTATAGGCCAGAGGCTGAATCAGAAATGAGTATGAGGGCATGAGAACCTTGCGTCCCCCGTAGAGATTCCTTACGATATACCCGCGAGCGGGTACGTAATAAAATCTTCGTGAAATTATAGAGAATTGACCTTTCAATGCCTGGCTTTAAGGAATGTTTCGTGGTAAATGGAGATATTCCACCTGGGAATGATCGACTACGCAAAGTACTTGATTGAAAAGTTTTCTGCAAACCACTCTACAGTAGAATCAAAAAGCAACTCACTTAAATAGTTATTAGCTTCTTGGCAACGCGCCTTCTAATGTTGGCGTCCCTTTTTCTATGACCCTACACAATATCCTTTACCTTATTCCAGGCCTAATCTTCCCTCTTCCCCTGGGAAGGGGGGCCTTATGCCTCTTGCGTCGGCAATCTTTTCTGGAGCTTAGACAGGACCCCATTCTTGATATGGTGTTTGAGTTTGGCCTTGGTTGCGGAATTTTAGTGTGGGGCCTCTTCCTGTTCTCTTTGCTACAAATGCCCTTTCAAATGCCGGCGCCTTTATACCTGCTCATTATTGCAATAGATTTAGCCTATACCTTTTACCTGGTTCGAGATATCTATCGGATTATGATTAACGGCCATTGGAGTAAATTCTCTCTATTCTCCAATAGTATTATTCTTTTTTTTTCGGGATGGGCTTCCATACGGTTTTTAGTTGAGCCCATTCGCGACTGGGATG